>CAJYKY010000113.1 GCA_913775005.1 uncultured Achromobacter sp. | reverse complement strand
GTAAACTAGAACGTTAACGCTCAATACCGTACTTACACAGGATTCCCATGGCTCTGCAATGCGGCATCGTCGGCCTGCCCAACGTTGGCAAATCGACTCTCTTCAATGCTCTGACCCGCGCCGGCATCGCCGCCGAGAACTATCCGTTCTGCACCATCGAACCCAACGTCGGTGTGGTCGAAGTGCCGGATCCGCGTTTGCAGAAGCTGGCTGAAATCGTCAAGCCCGAACGCATCCTGTCGGCCACGGTTGAATTCGTCGACATCGCCGGCCTGGTCGCTGGCGCAAGCAAGGGCGAAGGCCTGGGCAACCAGTTCCTGTCGCACATCCGCGAAACCGACGCCATCGTCAACGTCGTGCGCTGCTTCGAAGATCCCAACGTGATCCACGTGGCCGGCAAGGTCGACCCCATCGCCGACATCGAAGTCATCGAAACCGAACTGGCGCTGGCCGACCTGCAAACCGCTGAAAAAGCGCTGCTGCGTCATCAGAAGACCGCACGTTCCGGCGACAAGGAATCGCAGCGCATCGTGGCCGTGCTGGAAAAGTGCATCGCCCAGCTGAACGAAGCCAAGCCGATCCGCGCGCTGGACTTGTCCACCGAAGAAAAGGCCGACATCGCCCAGCTGTGCTTCATCACCGCCAAGCGCGCCATGTACGTGGGCAACGTGGCCGATGACGGCTTCACGAACAACCCGCTGCTCGACCGCCTGACCGAATTCGCCGCCGCGCGCAACGCGCCGGTCGTGGCCATCTGCGCCGCGATCGAATCCGAAATCGTCGACCTGGACGACGCCGACCGCGAAGCCTTCCTGTCCGACATGGGCATGGAAGAACCGGGCCTGAACCGCCTGATCCGCGCCGCCTTCAAGCTGCTGGGCCTGCAAACCTACTTCACCGCCGGCGTGAAGGAAGTGCGCGCCTGGACGGTCGCCATCGGTGCCACGGCCCCGCAAGCCGCCGGCGTGATCCACACCGACTTCGAACGCGGCTTCATCCGCGCGCAGACCATCGCGTATGAAGACTTCATCACCTACAAGGGTGAACAAGGCGCCAAGGAAGCCGGCAAGATGCGCGCCGAAGGCAAGGAATACATCGTGCAGGATGGCGATGTGATGAATTTCTTGTTTAACGTCTAAAGCGTCACTCATCCCACCGCGTTCACCGCGCCCGAAACCCCGCAGGCCCTCCCGGCCGCGGGGTTTTTTTACGTCTGAATTCCGCCCCTCCGATGCGCATCCAGCATCGAAACAATCCGAGTGCCTACCAGCGATTTTCGTACTACTACGATTTGCAGTGTCGATGTGTTTTCGCGTTGGCCTTTTGCCTTTGAGCGCGCCTAGTATCTGGCGTGGCTGCTTGCCGCCGGGGGGGAGATCAAGCGCTGTAATCGGACTCCCTGAATCTGAGGTTGGTTAAGTAATTCCAAAGGTTCTAATGCCAAAGGAGCTCAAATGAAACTCAGCAATCTCTCTGCTTCAATCATCGCGGGTGTGGCCGTGACGCTGTTTCCCCTGGGTGCCGCTGTTGCGGATATCGGGGGGCAGGTGATGGTGCAGGTCAAGGTCGAAAGCGGTTGTGAAATCAATGGCAAGGAAGTCGTGACCGGCATGGGTAATGACTTCGGCATGATGGACTTCGGCACCACCAGTCCCACGTGGACCAATTCGCTGACCGCGCAAGTTGCGACAGCGGGCGGAGGCGGCTTGGTAGTCAGTTGCGATCCGTCGGTGGATGAAGTGGCCGTCAGCATCAACGGCGGCTTGAGCGGATCGCGCAAGCTCGCGCATGCCGACGGCGGCACCATCGACTACCAGGTCTATCGCGATTCGGCGCGCAGCGATGTCTTTGTCATCGACAAGCAGCACCCGTATCAACTGGCCGACAACAGCTCCGTGGCCATTCCCATCTATGGCGCGATTCCGCCCTTTACCGGGTCGGTGGGCAAGAACAAGGGGCTTTACACGGACGTCATGACCGTGACCCTGAGCTTCTGATTGCACGGCATCAGAGAGGCTTGCCGTGGCCAAATCCTTCCGTCGCAGCGCGTGGTTGCGCGGCGTTGCCGCAAGCCTGGCTTGCGGCCTGGCCACGGTGGCCATGGCGGCCACGTCCTCTACCTTCAGGGTGACAGCCGCCATCATGCCCGGCTGCCGGCTCAGCGGGGCAAACTCGCCGCTGCAATGGGGCGTGCTGGATTTCGGCACGCTGCCGATGGTGAGCCGGGATCGGCTGCGCACCAGTCTTCAAACGAGCCCCGGGCTGAAGCTGATGTGCACGCCCGGCGTGTCGTTGCAGATGAGCGTGAACGGCGGTTTGAACGCGCATCGGGGGCAACGCCATCTGCACAACGGTACGCACGACCTGGCGTACCAGCTTTATGACGATGCCGGCCTGACCCGGCCCATCGCTATCGATCAACCTGTTTCGCTGAACTACGACCGCGCAGAGGATGTCCGGCTGCCGCTGCATGCCGCGCTGTTGGTCTCCGGCGTCGTCCCCGCCGGCGTCTATCAGGACGTCTTGACTGTGACCCTGTCGTGGTAAGCCAAAGGTCTGCCCATGATTTTCTGGAGTGCATTCTTCCGATGGTTTCCTTGCGCGCTTGCGGGGATGTTGATGACGTTGCCAATGGCAGCGCATGCCGCCAGTTCCATACTGATCTGGCCGATCAACCCGGTCATCGAAAGTAGCCAGCGCGCCAGCGCCCTGTGGCTGGAGAATCGCAGCGACACGGTGGCGCATTTGCAGCTGCGATTGTTTGAATGGACCCAAGAAGACCACGAGAATAGCTACGCCGAACAGCGCGATGTGATCGGCAGCCCGCCCATGATGCAGATCGCGCCCGGCGCCAAACAGTTTGTACGCTTGACGCGCCTGACGCCGTCGCCTGCGGGAGTGGAACGCGCGTATCGCATCGTCATCGACGAGGTGCCGGTGGACGGTGCTGACGCTGCCGACGACGGGCGCAGCGTGAACTTCCAGATGCGCTATTCGGTTCCGCTGTTCGTGTATGGCGAAGGCGTGACGGGGCATTCGCCGCCTCAAGGCAAACCGCAGGACGACACGGCCAGCGCAAGCGCGTTGCGCTGGAACGTGGTGTCGCTGGCAGGCAAGGCCCATCTGGAGGTCCGCAATCAAGGCAGCAAGCATGCGCGCCTGACCCAGGTGTGGCTGGAAGAGGGCAAGAACAGAACTCGCGTGGCCGAGGGCGTGCTGGGCTATGTGCTGGCTGGCAGCGTGATGCGTTGGCCGTTGCCGCAAGGCGCGCCGGTTGCGGGCGTGCTGCGGGCCAAGATCAATGGCGGGCCAACGCTGCACACGCTGACGCGACAGCCTTGATCCCATGCACGCGCGCTTGCGGGGTGCGCCGCATGGCAGATGGCGGCGCGGCATCGGGCAAGGGTGTCTGGCTTGTGCGCTGATCGTCGTGTTCAGGGTGGACGGCGCGCCCCTGCCGCCGTCGCCCCGCAACACCGCGTCGATGTCGCCGTTGGAGGGGCTGTTGTATCTGGAGCTGGTGGTCAACCACCGCGCCAGCGGTCGCGTGGTGCCGGTGCAGACGGCAGGCGGGCGATACCGGGTCGAGGCCGCGGAACTGCGTCGCGTGGGGCTGCCCGTGCCGCAAGACAGCGAGGACGTTGTGTGGCTGGACACGATGGCAGGCACGCAGGTGCAGTATGACGGCGGCCGGCAACGGCTGTTGCTGACCGTGCCGCCCGATTGGTTGCCCGAACAGCAGATTGGCGCGTCGTCGATCTTTGCGCGGCAAGCGGCGCGCAGCAGTGCCGGCGCGCTGCTCAATTACCAGGTCTATTCGCGCCTGCCCAATAAAGAGGGCGCGGACACCGCAATCTGGAACGAGCTTCGGCTGTTCGGCTCGGGCGGCGTGCTGAGCAACACCGGCATCTATCGCCTGCCGCAAGGCGACGGCCGGCACGCCGCCAGCGGCTTTCAGCGGTACGACACCACGTATCGCTATTCCGATGAAGAGCGCGCGCTGACCGTCGAGGTGGGCGACTTTGTCAGCAATGCGCTGGCCTGGAGCCGGCCCGCCAGGCTGGGGGGCATTCAAGTGTCGCGCGACTTCGCGGTGCGCCCCGACATCATCACCTATCCCTTGCCGCAATTTTCCGGACAAGCGGCGGTGCCGACCACCGTGGATCTGTTCATCGACGGCTATCGCAGCAGTTCCGTCGACGTCGCGCCCGGCCCCTACACGCTGACCAACGTGCCCTTCATCAATGGCGCGGGGCAGGCGGTGGTGGTGACCACCGATGCGTTAGGGCGGCAGGTGTCCACGGCCGTGCCGTTCTACGTATCCAGCGAACTGCTCAACCCCGGCATGTCCGATTACTCGCTTGCGCTTGGCAGCCTGCGTCGTGACTACGGCATCAAGAGCCTGTCTTATGCGGGCTGGGGCGCTAGCGGTTCGTACCGTTACGGGTTGACGCGCGCGCTCACGCTGGAAAGCCATATCGAAGGGGCCAGCGACATGCGCTCGGCGGGTGTGGGGGCGGTATTTGCATTGGGCAGCATCGGCACCTTCAACGCCGCGCGCAGCGTGAGCGCAGCGCAAGGCAAGCAGGGCCATCAGACGACGTTCGGCTATCAGTATGCGAACCGGCTGTTCAGCGCGGGCGTGCAGCGCAGCGACCGGTCGGCCGATTTTTCCGATCTCTCCAGTCTGCCGGCCCGTTATCGCGCGGGCAGGCGCAGCATGCAGGCCAACGTCAGCGCGTCGCTGGGGGTGGTGGGCAGCGTGGGCGCGGCCTACCTGGATGTGCAAGGGCAGAACGCGCATCGCACCCGGCTGTTGAATGTCAGCTGGAGCAAACCCGTCTGGGGCAACAGCAGCGTGTGGGTGTCTGCGAACCGGCAGCTTGGCGCGCGCGGCTGGTCGGCGGTGATGCAATGGCTGATTCCGATCGGCACGCGCGACACGCTGAGCGCGGGCTTGGAACGATCGGCCGATCATCGGATGAGCCGGCGCGTGGACTACCAGCGCTCTGTCGCCAGCGAGGGCGGCTTCGGCTGGGATCTGGCGGCGGGCGACGGCGGCTATCGCAGGGCGGCCCTGACATGGCGCGGAACCGCCGCGCAGTTAGAGGGAGGCGTATTCAGCTATGGCGGCGAGGACACGCGCTGGGTCGGCGCCACGGGGTCCCTGGTGTTCATGGATGGTGTGCTGATGCCGGCCAACGCCATTCAGGACGCCTTCGTCATGGTCAGCACGGATGGCGTGGCGGACGTGCCGGTGCAGTACGAGAACCAACGAGTCGGCGTGACGGATGCGAGCGGGCACCTGCTGGTGCCGTGGACGATTTCCTACTACAGCGGCCGGTACGAGATCGACACCTTGGACCTGCCGTCGAACTATCGCGCAGATGACGTCGAGCAGCGCGTGGCGGTGCGGGCGGGCAGCGGCTATCTGTTGGAGTTTTCCATTGCGCGCGCGGGTGCGGCCAGCATCGTGCTGCACGACGCATCCGGAGCGCCCATCGAAATCGGATCACGCGTGTTTGGCGACAACGGTCAAGAGGCGGTGGTGGGCTGGGACGGCCTGGTCTACCTGGAGCAATTGCAGCCTCGAAATACGCTGCGCGTCGAACGGCCGGGCGGGCGGCAGTGCCAGGCCGCGTTCGAACTGGACATCGAGCGGGAAGAAATGGCGCAGGTGGGGCCACTGCTTTGCCGGTGAGCGCGGGTGATCAACAAGGAGCAACGCATGACGCATGAAAGGGGGGCGAAGGGCTATTGCATACGCGGCTGCGTACGTGTGTGCACGCGTTTTAGTGGGGGCGTTTGCACGCGTGTATGCATACGCTTCGTCGCGCGCATGGCTTGCGCCGCCTTCATCTGCCTGGCCTTCGCCGTTCTGCTTGACGCCACGCCGGCGCTTGCCGGCCCCGCCTGCCACACCCGAACGGGCGTGCAGGCGGCGCTGGGCAGCCATGGTTCATTGGACGCGGGCCAGACGCGCATCGAAACGTCGTCCTCTGGCGGGCTGAGCTGTCAGCGTGCGGGCGTCGTGGTCCATGACAAAGACTGGGTGCGTCTGGTGCTCGATAGCAATGATGGCGGCGTGCTGCGTAACCGCGAGACGGGTGATGTGCTGCCGTTCCGGGTGTATGCCGGCAAGGACCGCAGCTTGCCGTTGACGGTGGGCGTGCCGTTGGAACTCACGAGGCAATCCTGGCTGGGGACGGCAGGCGGCGTGGACATGCCTTTGTATATATCGACGCAGCCCAGGCAGGGCGTGGGCGTCGCCGCCGGCACGTATTCCGCCACGCTGTTCGTGCGCTGGTTCTGGCAGATATGCCCCGGCACCTTGGCTGCCGGCGGATGCATGGCCAGTGCGGGCTGGGATAAAAGCCAGGGTCTGATGGGCCAGTGCCTGACCGATCGGATCTGCCAGGGCGTGCAGTCCTGGGGCGCGGGCGAGGTTGCCGCTATCGACGTGAACCTGACGGTGCAAGCGCAGTGCGAGATGAGTACGCCGGACTTGAGTTTCGGCAGCGCGCCGCTGGCCAGCGAATTTGCCCAGGCGCGCGGGCAGCTGCGCGTGCGCTGCACGAAGGGCGCGTCGTACAGCGTGGGCATGGACCCCGGGCGGCACCCGGAAGGCGCGGTGCGGCGGATGTCGAACGGGGCTGAGTACCTGGCGTATCAGCTCTACAAATCAAACGTGGAGATGGATCGATGGGGGCATCAAGGCAGCGAGCGGCGCCGCAGCAATGAGGCGGAGCTGAATGCGGATGCGCTGGATGGCGTGACGCCGCAGGTGTTTCAGTATCGTGGCGCCATTCTGCCGGACTGGCCCTCGCCGCCCGCAGGCGCCTACGTGGACCATGTGGTGGTGGACGTGCAGTTCTAGGCGGAAAGCAACGCCGCTGCGGCCGTCACGCAGCGGCGTCCTTGTCGCCAGCCGCCTGCACGAAGTTGGTTTCCAGCACGGACAGCACCCGATTCAGCGTGTCGATATCCGTGGCGGACAGGCCCTTTAACGATGCCTCGAAAAACGCCGCGCGCTTGGGCAGGGCTTCGTTGACGACGGCCTGGCCCGCCGCGGTGAGGCTGGCATTGGTCAGGCGGTTGTCGTCAGCATCCACCGCGCGCGAAATCCAGCCCAGCTTCTGCATGGCCTGCAATTGGCGCGTAAGCGATGCGGGGTCGAGCCGGCAGCGTTCCGCCAGATGCTTTTGCGAACACTGCCCGTTTTCATGCAACGCCAGCAGGATGCGCCAGCGCGGCAGCGCGTGGCCGACCTTGCTGCTGAACGCGCTTTGCATGACGCGGTACGTCTGGCCCATATGCTGGATGACTTGCAGGCCGTGTTGTTGTTTGGGCAAAAGCTACTCTCCGACGCTGGCCGGCTCCGGTTTGGGAGCGCGCGCCAATTGCACCAGGGGGACGCGCCGCACGCACCACAACGCGAAGATGGCGACGGCCAGCGCGATAAGCTGCCCTTCATGGATGGCGCCCACCAGCGCCACGCGCGCAATCTCGATCAGCGACGTTCCGTCCTGGCCTTGGTGCGCCAATTGTGCCAGGAACTGCGTCTGGGCCTCGGGGTTGACCAGCATCTGCGGGTCATTCAATTCAGGCAGCCAGCGCGCCGACGCGCCCCGCAAGGTGGATTCAACACCGCTGAAATAGCTGTGGCTGACCATCGTGCCCACTACCGCCGTGCCCAGCATGCCGCCGATCATGCGCAAGGATTGCAGCAGCGCGGTGGCGATGCCCAGGTGCGAGCGGCCCGCCGTCTGCTGCGCGAACACGGTCAGGTTGGGCATGATGAAGCCCATGCCCAGGCCGGCCATCAGCATATAGGCAGCGA
>CAJYKY010000112.1 GCA_913775005.1 uncultured Achromobacter sp. | reverse complement strand
CGTTGCCCATGGCGCGCAGGCTCAGCTCGCCTTGTTGTGCGCAGCGCCCGCGCCGGTCGAACCAGGCGTAGGGCAGGGGCGTATCGGCGCTGAGTTCGTCCAGCGCGGCAAGCGCAATGCGCAGGGTATTTTTCAAGGGTTCTCTCTTGTCCAGATCGTGTCGGGCGCGGCTGGCGGGCTGCTGCGCACCAGCGCCTGCATGGAGACGCGGGCGCGTTCGTAGACCACGGTGCCGCTTGCCATGAACCAGCCGCTGGCTGTGGTGACGGTGGGGGCGGCGCCTTGGATGCCGGCGCCAGCCAGGCGGTTGGCGAAGTCGCCTGCGTTGTTGAACCAGTTGCCGCGATCCCGTTCACCTGCGATGGCGCGCGCCTGGCTTAGCGACAGGTCCGGCACCAGCGCCGCGATGACTTCGGCGGGCGCCGTGTTGACGTTGACGCTGGTGGCGACCGGTAACACGGTCATGGTGTGGCGCATGGCGTTTCGTACGGGTGCCTCCAGCCCCAACTGCGCGGCAATCTCATCCACGCCGCGCGGCAGCGGCGCGCGCGCATCGGGCGTGGCTGCCGGTTGGCCGTTGGGCGAGGCGGGCGCATCGGCGGCCAGCGCAGGCGGCTGGGCGGCGGCGATCAGTTCGATGAGATGCGCGGCAAGCGTCTCGGGCAACTGCTGCGCGTTGAGCAGGCGGCGCAGCACCTTTTCCTGTTCGGGCTGCGGCACGCCGTTGCGTGCGAGATTGCTCAGGTTGTACTTGCCCTGTTCGTCTTCGACACGGCCCGAGAACACGGCCACGCGGTCGTCGCCCGGCCGTTCGATGCGGGTGTCCAGCACGGGCGTTGCCCAGATCTGATCGCCGCGCGTGGTCGACTCGCGCTTGCCGTGGTCGCGGATGACCAGGCGCGCCCAGTCGATGCCGCCCGCCAGCATCGTGCGCGCCTGCACGCGCGACAACTCGTTTTCGACACGGCGGGTGCTGGCGGTCTGGCGCTGGAACAGACTGGTCGTCAGCGCAGCCACGATGGCCACGATGATCAGCGCGCTGATCACGGCAGCACCGCGTTCGCGGGGGGCCTGGCGCGGCCAGCAAAGACGCGGCCAGCAAACACGCGGCTTCATGGCAGCTCCAGAATGCGGGTGTACCGTTGCGGGGCATTCGCCGCGCCGCGCTCTAGCGTGATTTCGACGCCAGTGGGCGCGGCGCCGAAACTGGCCGTCGCGTCCACCCAGCCCGTGCCGGGCACCCAGGCGCGTACGCCTAGCACCCGCACGCCGGGCAACAGCAGCACGCCGTCGGCCGCAGCAGGCAGCGGGCTGCGCGCGGCAGGCGGACCGCTGGCGCGCCACAGGCCATCGGCACGCACCTGCCACTGCACGCGCTGCCACAAGCCATTGCCGTCGCCGTCGGGACGCAGCAGTTCCAGTGTCTGGCCGCCGCTCGTCCGGTGCAGCAAGCGCAGGCCCGTCGTCAGGCTCAAGGCGTCCTTGCCCGGTGAATCAAAGCTGGGGCCGGTATAAGACAGCTCCACATCGCGGCCCAGCTGGCCCAGCGTGCGCACGATGGCGTCGGTGTCCTCGGCCTGTTCCTGGATGCGGTCGCGCGCGTTGGACACGCTGGCCAGCCCGCGCCAGGCCATCACGCTGACCAAGGCCATCAGCGCCAGCGCCACCAGCACTTCAATCAGCGTGAAGCCGGCCTGGCGGCGGCGGGCGCGTGGCGCAGACGGCTGGATCGCACCAGCCTTCTGGCGCGCGTGGGGGGGAATCCGCATACGCAACGTCATCGCAAGCTGGACAACAGTCCGTCCAGTTGCAGCAGCACCGCGTCCGGCCGCGACGACCCGGCGTCGTGCACATTGACGGACACCTGCCGGAAGCTGCGATTCATGGAATTGGTGAACACGAGTTCGCATTGCAGCTTGCGGCCGCCTTGCGCACACGGCACCGTCTGCGTGCCGGCGCGCGGCAGGCCTTGTTCCAGCCGCAATTGCGTCAGCACATTCTGCGCGGCCAGCAGCGCCAGCGTCTTGTCCTGCAAGGCGCGGTTGTTGGCCGACATGATGCCGGTTGCACGCAGCGCGGCCGCCATCGCCACGGCGATGATGGCCAGCGCCACCAGCACCTCGATCAAGGTGAAACCTTGCTGGCGCTTGTTGCGGCGGGGCGGTTCAGCGGATGTCATAGCGGCCGGAGGCATCGCGTTGCAAAGTCAAGGTGGTGTCACCTGCGCGCAGCGTCAGCGTGATCGGGTCGGCGACCCATTCGGTGTTGAAGACCAGCGGGCGGTCGGGCGTCAGGCGCAACTGCACGGTGCCCGCCTGCCAGGATTGCGGGCGCAGCATGTCGTCGTGTTCCAGGCGGTCCACCGGCACCGGCGTGTCGTCCTGGGCGCTAGGCCCCGGCAGACGGCCAGCGCGCTCAAACGACCAGCCCTCGCCATTGGCCAGCCAGCGTATCGTGCGGCCATCGCTGCGCGCCTCGCTTTGCGCCACGGTGAACGCGTCGGCCAGGCGCTGGGCATCAGCCTTGAGGCCGTTGTCGCGCTTGCCGATCGACAGACTCACCATGCTGGCGGCGATGGCCACAATCACCAGCACCACCAGCACTTCCACCAGCGTGAAGCCGCGCTCATAGCTCCCAGGAACCGATGTCGGCATCGCCGTTCTCACCACCGGGCTTGTTGTCGGCGCCGAACGAGAACACATCGATATCGCCCTTGACGCCGGGACTCAGGTATTGATACGGATGCCCCCAAGGATCGTTGGGCAGCTTGTCCAGATAACCGCGCCAGTTGTTCGCGCCGTCAGGCTTTTCCGCCAAGGCACGCAGGCCTTGCGCCGTGCTCGGATAGCGGCCGTTGTCCAACCGGTACAGCTTGAGCGCCTGCATGATGCCCGCGATATCCTGACGCGCCGCCACTTGCCGCGCCTGGTCCGGCCGGTCCAGCACGCGCGGCACGATCAGCGCCGCCAGAATCCCCATGATCACGATCACCACCATGATTTCAATCAGGGTGAAACCTTGCTGGCGGGCAAGCCCGCGCGGTAACTGACGCACTTTACAACTCCGGTATTTCAGTAGAAGCACGGAATTGTGAATGTGAAATATGACAGTAATGCTTGCGTTCGCTGCTTTCGCTGGCCTGGCTGGATCCCGGCCTTGCGGTAACCCACAAGTGGCGTCTGGTTGGGC
>CAJYKY010000111.1 GCA_913775005.1 uncultured Achromobacter sp. | reverse complement strand
GTACAACATCACCAATGAAGGTACGCGCAAGTTCCTGCAAGGCTGGATCGACCGCTACGTAGACTGGATCAAGAAGCAGAACGCCTGATCGCCGCCGCTGCCGGCAGGGCTTGCCTTGCCGGCGCCGATCGCCCGATCTACCTCCGGGCGATCAAGCCCCCCGATGCGTCGGGGGGCTTTTTTTTTCGAATGCTTTACAGTGCCGGGGTGCCGGGGTCAGCCCCACCAAGGAACTGGATCGATGAAGCTGCAACACGCCCTACCCCTGACCGCATGGTTCTTGGCCACCGCGCTATCCGGCGCAAACGCTGCCGCCACGACGAACACAAAGAGCGCGACAAACACGACAAACGCGGCAAGCGCCGCCGCCGCCGATGCGCGCGAGGCCTTTTATACGCAACCGGTGTACCGGACCGGGCAGAACCCGAAGTCCTGCGATACCTTGCCTGACGGCTTGCCGATAACATTGGGCGCCACGCAAGACACGCGGCCGCTTGCCCGCGTGTTCATGAGCGGCAAGGCGGCATCCGTGGTGTGGACCGACGAATCGGGCGATCCGCATTCCAGCTACTTCTACCTGAACAAAGCCGATTGCGATTGGCTGGAGCTACAGGTGCCGCCCCCGGAACGCCGCGCAGAGTTTGAACAGCATGTGTCCAGGCTCAAAGACAAATACGATTCGCGCATCCACTTCCAAACGCCGCGCGCCGAAACCGTCGTGCGGGAATACCGCCTGCAATGTCCGCTGAAGCCCGCGCGCTACGTGCCGCTGATCAACCTGCTGTATGCCAGCCTGTCCAGCATCGACCGGCCTCAAAGCTGGCTGGAAATCATGGTGGAAGATCACGACGGCGAGATCCGCATCGTGAATGATTTTCGTGGCCCCAACGTACCCAAAGGTGCAAACGAGGGCCCCGAACGCAACGGCCCGCGCATCGACAAGGCAGGAAAAATTTCGATGCGGAATACCTCGATTGTCGACACCGCTTGCGGCGGCTACATGGGGCCGATCTGGCGCGATAAGTAAGGGGCGCGCAATCTTATCCACGCCAACTGTGGAGAACGTTGAGGACAGCCTTGGGGTAGAGTCAAAATCCCCTGCCCTGCCAAGCACTTGCAAGGGGTGATCAAACAATGCGCAATCATCCTTTTGGATGAGTTTTGCGAAAGTTATCCCCGAAAAGGCTGGATGCCTGACCAGCGGTCACGCGGCGCTTATCCCCAATGTGGATTTGTCCCAGCATTCTGTGGAAAAGCATGAGGACAGTCTGAGGGCAGGTACGAATTTCTTTTTGATATCAACGCCCTGCAAGGGCTGAGCAAGAAAGGCCCAATTGCACCGCTAGGGGCTTGGGGTTGTCCCCGTCAAATGTGGATAAGCCTGAGGACAGTCTGCGGGCAGGTCGGAAAAGCCCTTACAGGGCAAGGACTTGCAGGCAGCGAGCAAGAAACGCCCAATGCGGATGCGTTGCGGCCCTGTCGACCGGCAGCCATGAAGCATGGGGATAAGCGCGGAACTTAGACATAGGCTTGTCCCCATCGAATGTGGACAAGCCTATGAACAGTCAGATAACAAGCCTGAAAAGCGTATATCCAACAAGGACTTAACAGGCGTGCTCAAAAAAGACGCAGCCTGTTTGGCTGCCGCGCTACTTGTCGCCTTCCAGACGCATGCCGATCTTTAACCCGACCTGCCAATGCGCCACCTTGCCGTCCTTGATGTGGCCACGCACTTCGGTGACCTCGAACCAGTCCAGATTGCGCAGCGTTTCGGATGCGCGTTCGATGGCTTTTGCGATGGCGTCGTCGCTGGACTTGGTGGAAGAACCCACCAATTCGATTTGCTTGTAGACATGACTCGACATAGCTCGTCTCCACTAACGGGGGGTGAGTCGAGAATCGCCGGTGCGCCGCCGGGTTCGGGTGGCGTTCTGGTGCTTACGACCGGCAATCCATTCGAACACACAGCATACGCCCGCAGCGCTATGGTGGTGTTACGAGTTTCGTCGCGGCGTCTCGACTGGCGACGAAGTTCGCTTTTCCGTTTTTTCCCTTCTGCAAGGAGACCACCATGCCAGAACGAAAAACATTGGAACGCGCCAAACGCGACAAGCGCGAAGGCAAGTCAGCATCGACACAGGCCGGCGAATTCGTACGCGAAGAAATCGACCGCGTCCGTGAAGGCAAACACGGCGTACGTTCAAGCAAGCAGGCAATCGCCATCGGGCTGTCGAAAGCACGCCGCGCAGGCGTGAAGCTGCCAGCGTCAAAGAGCGCCAGCCCGGCCACCCAACGCAAGGCCAAGCAAGACTCGGAAGCGGCCAAAGACGGCCACACCAAGTCCCCCACGCGGTCCCGCGCCACCACCCAGGCATTGAAGAAGGAAAGCACCAAGCCCGCCTCGCGCGCGGCGCTGTCGCGGCAGGCCAGCAAGAGTGCCGGCCGGCGCACGGCCGCAGACCGCTCCGCCGCCGCAAAAAAAGCCGCGGCCACCAAGGGCGCTGCGGGACGATCAGCCGCCGCAAAGAAAGCGGCGCAAACGCGGGCGAAAAACAAGCAGGCGGCCAGCGGACACCATCGCGCAGCGCATTGAGGCCACGCGGTGGTTTACGCCCCGTCGAACTGTCTGAAGCGGTCTTGCAGGAACTCGCGCAGGCGCTTGACGGCGGGCGACAGCAGCATGCGGTGCACGCACAGCAGATACAGCGGTGATGGCTCGGTGGCGTAATCTGGCAGCAGTTCCACCAGCCGCCCCGCACGCAGGTCGGACAGCACGTCGTAGCGCGACTTGTAGGCCACGCCGTGGCCGGCCAGCGCCCAGCGGCGCACCAGGTCGCCGTCGTCGCCGACGCGGTCGCCCTTGACCGGCACCGTGGTTCCGACGCCTGCGCGTTCGAAGGCCCAGCGGTCGTGCAAGGTTTCGCCCAGCACGAACGACAGGCAGTTGTGGCGGCGCAAATCGGCCGGTGTCTGCGGCACGCCGTGGCGCGCCAGGTAGGCAGGAGACGCGCACACCACGCGGTGGTTCTGTTCGGCCAGCGGCAAGGCGACCAATGCCGAATCGTTGGGCGTGCCATAGCGGATGGCGATATCGACGGGCTGCCGGTACAGATCCGCCAGCCGGTCACTGATGCGCACCTGGAAGTTCACGCGCGGGTGCAACTGTTGAAAGTCGTCCAGCCAGGGCAACAGCACATGACGCCCCAAGTCAGACGGAATCGAAATGGACAGCGTGCCCGAGATCGCGGTCTTGTCGCGCGCCATCGCGTTCTTGCCGGCTTCAAGCGTGGCGATGGCCGAGCGCGCGTATTCCAAATAGCGCTCGCCGTCGGCTGTCAGGCGCAGGCTGCGCGTGGAACGCACGAACAGCCGCGTCTCCAGCGTGAGTTCCAGGCGTTTGAGCGCGGCGCTGGCAACAGCGGGCGTCAAGTCCAGCTCGCGGGCGGCGGCCGAAAAACTGCCTTGATCCGCCGCCGCCACGAAGATTCTCAAGTCCTCAAAGCGGACCATGCCTGCCTCATTTTCAAAAAAATATTGAAACTGCCTGCGATGCTAGCCGGTTTTTCATCGCTGCGGGATGGGTAATGATGGCTCAAACTTTTCTGGGAGTGACCTCATGAAGATCGAACTGAATGGCAAGAAAGCGCTGGTGACCGGGTCGTCCGGCGGCATCGGCCTGGCGATTGCGCAGGGGCTGGCCGAAGCGGGCGCGGAAGTGGTGCTGCACGGCCGCAGCGCCGACAAGCTGGCGCACGCGGCAGACACCATCTTGAAGCGCTTTCCGGATGCCAAGGTCGGCACCGTGCAAGCCGACCTTGCCACGGCCGATGGCGCGGCGTCCTTGTGCGCCGCGCATCCTGACGTGGACATCCTGATCAACAACGCGGGCTTCTTCGCGCCCAAGTCTTTCACCGAAATCACCGATGACGACTGGCAGACCATGCTGGACACCAACGTCATGAGCGGCATCCGGCTGTCGCGCTACTACCTGCCGCGCATGATGGCGGCCAACTGGGGCCGCATCGTCTTCATCTCCAGCGAATCCGGCGTGCAGATCCCCGCCGAGATGATCCATTACGGCGTCAGCAAGACGGCCTTGCTGGGCGTGTCGCGGGGCCTTGCCGAGCTGACGGCCGGCACCGGCGTCACCGTGAATGCGGTGCTGCCCGGCCCCACCCGTTCCGAAGGCGTGTCGGATTTCTTTGCCGAAATGGCCAAGGAACAAGGCGTGTCGCAAGACGCCATGGAGCGCGACTTCATTGCCCAGCATCGCCCGAGTTCGCTGCTGCGCCGCCTGGCCACGGTGGAAGAAGTGGCCAACATGGTCGTCTATACCGCGTCCACGCAGGCCGCCGCTACCAACGGCGCGGCGCTGCGGGTGGACGGCGGCGTGGTGCGTTCCATTCTGTAAAGGCGGCGCTGCGGTCCCCGCCCCTCTCCTATTCCGACTTCCTTAGATAACCAAACCATGAAAGCCATCGCCTACTACAAGAACCTGCCCGCCGACCATGCCGACGCGCTGCAAGACATCACCGTCGCCGACCCCGTGCCCGGCGACTACGACCTGCTGGTTGACGTGCATGCCATTTCCGTCAACCCGGTCGACGTGAAGATCCGCGCCAATCGCGCGCCGAAAGACGGCAAGCCCGAGATCATCGGCTGGGACGCCGCCGGCGTCGTACGCGCCGTGGGCGCCAAGACCCGCCTGTTCCAGCCCGGCGACCGGGTCTGGTATGCCGGCGCGCTGCACCGCCCGGGCGCCAATAGCGAACAGCATGTGGTGGACGAGCGCATCGTTGGCCACATGCCCAAGAGCCTGGACTTCGCCCAGGCCGCCGCGCTGCCGCTGACCACCATCACCGCGTGGGAGCTGCTGTTCGACCGGCTGCGCGTGCTGGACAACGCCGCCCCCAGCCAGCGTACGCTGCTGGTCATCGGCGCAGCCGGCGGCGTCGGGTCTATCCTGGTGCAACTGGCCCGCCAGCTGACCGGGCTGACGGTGATCGGCACCGCCTCGCGCCCGGAGACGCAAGCGTGGGTGCGCGAGCTGGGCGCGCATCATGTCATCGACCATAGCCAGCCGCTGACGAGCCAGCTGCAAAGCCTGGGCCTGCCCCACGTGGATTACATCGCCGGGCTGACACATACCGACCAGCACTTTGCGCAGATGGCCGAGGCGATTGCGCCGCAAGGCAAGATCGCGCTGATCGACGACCCGGCCGCCATTGACGTGCGCCTGTTGAAAGGCAAGTCGGCCTCCTTGCACTGGGAGTTCATGTTTGCGCGTTCGTTGCACAACACGCCGGACCAGATCGCGCAACATGAATTGTTGGAACAAGCGGCCCGTTTGATCGACAATGGCACGCTGCGCACGACGCTGGGCGAGCACTACGGCACCATCAACGCTGCCAACCTGCGCCGCGCCCACGCCTTCATCGAAAGCGGCAAGGCGCAAGGCAAGGTGGTGCTGGAAGGGTTCTAGGCAGAACAGGAACCTGATCTGCGCTGACTACGCAGAACTGTTCTGCATAACAATGGGGTAATCGCCGGGTCCGATAAAAATTATCATCGACTCAGTGACAACCCAAGGCCGGCGCCTGCGCCGGCCGCCCAGCCGCCCCTCCAGAAACTGCACGAAGGGCAGCGCACAAAGCCGGCCCGACAGAAGGCACGGATGCGCAAGGCGGCGTGAACAAGGAGAGAGACAGATGTTCAAGCTTTCCCGCCGCGGCTTCATCGCGGCTGGCACCTTCATGCTGCTTGCCCGGCCGCTGCGCGCGGCGCCCAAGCCCGTGACCCTGATCGTGCCCTACGCCGCAGGCGGCCCCAACGACAACTTCGCGCGGCTGCTTGCCGAAGGCATGAGCGCCGAGCTGGGCAAGCCCTTCATCGTAGAAAACAAGCCCGGCGCCAACGGCATCATCGGCGCCGCCCAAGTGGCGCGCGCGGCCGCCGACGGCAACACGCTGCTGATGGGCGGATCCGGCCCCGTGTCGCTCAACATTCTGCTGCGCCCCAACCTGCAATATCGTTTCGACAGCTTTGAATCCGTGGCCATGATGTTCGACGGGCCGCTGACCATTACCGTGCCCGCCACCATCGGCGTGAACTCCATCGCCGATCTGGTCGCCTATGCCAAGAAGGAAAACCGCGCGCTGACCTACGGATCGCTAGGCCCGGGCAGCGTGACCGACCTGTATGGGCTGATCCTGTCCAAGACGCTGGGCATTCCGTTGACGGCGGTGCCGTACAAGAGCACGCCCACCAGCCTGATCGACCTGATCACGGGCCGCAACGACCTGTCTTACATGACGCCCATCGCCTTGGCTGACCACCAGAAGGCAGGCGCGGTCAAGATCCTGGCACTGACGACCGACCACCGCGACCCCGCCCTGCCCGACGTGCCGTCGGTAACTGAGCTGGGCTTTCCGCAATTGCAGGCCAGCTACTGGACGGCGCTGCATGCGCCCAAAGGCACACCGGCGGAACTGGTGCAGGCGTACGCCGCCGCCGCCATCAAGACGGTGCAATCCGAGGCGTTTCGCCAGCTGCTGGTCACCAACGGCCAGACCGAAAAAGCGGGCGGCCCGCAGGCGCTGGAAGCCCAGCTGGAAGCCGACCGCCAGTACTGGGGCAAGGTCATCCAGGAAAACAAGATCGTGCTGGACTGAATGCGGCGCGGATTGACGCGCCCAATCATCAACACTGCATAAGAAAAACCACAAAAGAAAAGCCCGCCATCTGGCGGGCTTTGTCATGGCCGCTGCAACCCTGCTATTGCAGCCGGACCGGCGCAATGCGGTGCGTGGCCGAATTGAAGTTGATGACCGGCTGCGCGTCCCGGCACGTCGTCTTGCGGATCTTGCCCACGATCAGGTCGTGCG
>CAJYKY010000110.1 GCA_913775005.1 uncultured Achromobacter sp. | reverse complement strand
GGGCCTGTACGCCCGCGTCCGCCTGGGCGGCAGCGATCCGCGTTCGGCCGTGCTGATCGATGAGAAGGCCATCGGCACGGATCAGGACAAGCGCTACGTGCTGGTGCTGGACGACAAGAACCACGCCGTCTACCGCCAGGTGAAGCTGGGCGCTAACCAGGAAGGCCTGCGCGTCGTTGATTCCGGCCTGGCCGCCGGCGAGCGCATCGTCGTCAATGGACTGCAACGCATCCGTCCCGGCGACGCCGTGACCCCGACCGTCGTGCCCATGGTTGCCGCCAAAAAGGCCCCGGTCCAGACCGCCGCCGCCCAAGTGAAGTAAGGCCGGCGCGTCTATCAGAGAACGTTCATGAATATCTCAAAGTTCTTCATCGACCGGCCGATCTTCGCCGGCGTGCTGTCCATCCTGGTGCTGCTGGCAGGCTTGCTTGCCATGTTTCAGCTGCCCATCTCCGAATACCCGGAAGTCGTGCCGCCGTCGGTGGTGGTGCGCGCGCAGTACCCGGGCGCCAACCCCAAGGTCATCGCCGAGACCGTCGCGTCGCCGCTGGAAGAATCCATCAACGGCGTCGAAGACATGCTGTACATGCAGTCGCAGGCCAACAGCGACGGCAACCTGACCTTGACTGTCAACTTCAAGCTGGGCGTAGACCCTGACAAGGCGCAGCAGCTGGTGCAGAACCGCGTGTCGCAAGCGCTGCCGCGTCTGCCGCCGGACGTGCAGCGCCTGGGCGTGACCACCGCCAAGAGCTCGCCCACGCTGACGCTCGTGGTGCACTTGATTTCGCCGAACGATCGCTACGACATCACCTACCTGCGCAACTACGCGATCCTGAACGTCAAGGACCGCCTGGCGCGCATTACCGGCGTGGGTGAAGTGACGGTGTGGGGTTCGGGCAATTACTCGATGCGTGTGTGGCTCGACCCGCAGAAGGTCGCCCAGCGCGGCATGACCGCGTCCGAAGTCGTTGCCGCCATCCGCGAACAGAACGTGCAAGTGGCCGCCGGCGTGATCGGCGCATCGCCCACGCAAGGCGACGTGCCGTTGCAGCTGAACGTGAATGCGCGCGGCCGCCTGCAAAGCGAAGAAGAGTTCCGCGACATCATCCTGAAGACCTCGCCCGACGGCGCCGTGACGCATCTGTCCGACGTCGCTCGCGTGGAGCTGGACGCGCAGGAATACGGTTTGCGCTCGCTGCTGGACAACAAGCAGGCGGTGGGCGTGGGCATCATGCAGTCGCCGGGCGCCAACGCGCTGGACGTGTCGTCCAAGGTGCGCGCCGCCATGACCGAGCTGGCGCAAGACTTCCCGCCGGGCGTGGAATACCGCATCGAATACGACCCCACGCAGTTCGTGCGTTCCAGTATCGAAGCCGTGGTGCACACGCTGCTGGAAGCGATTGCGCTGGTGGTGCTGGTGGTGATTCTGTTCCTGCAAACGTGGCGCGCGTCGATCATCCCGCTGCTGGCCGTGCCCGTGTCCATCGTCGGTACGTTCGCGCTGTTGCTGGTGTTCGGCTATTCGATCAACGCCTTGTCGCTGTTCGGGATGGTGCTTGCCATCGGGATTGTGGTGGACGACGCCATCGTGGTGGTGGAAAACGTGGAACGGAACATCGCGGCGGGCTTGAGTCCGCGCGATGCGACCTACCGCGCCATGCGTGAAGTCAGCGGCCCCATCATCGCCATTGCGCTGACGCTGTGCGCCGTGTTCGTGCCGCTGGCCTTCATGACGGGCCTGACGGGCCAGTTCTACAAGCAGTTCGCCATGACCATCGCCATTTCGACGGTGATCTCGGCCTTCAACTCGTTGACCTTGTCGCCCGCGCTGTCGGCCCTGCTGCTCAAGAGCCATCACGACAAGCAGGACTGGCTGACCCGTGGCATGAACCGCGTCTTCGGCCGCTTCTTCAACTGGTTCAACCACATGTTCGGCCGCGCGTCCGAATCCTATGGCACGGGCGTGTCCGGCGTGATCCGCCGCAAGGCCGGTGCGATGGGCGTGTACGCGGTGCTGGTCGCCGCGACCATCGGCGTGTCGTACCTGGTGCCCGGCGGCTTTGTGCCGGCGCAAGACAAGCAGTACCTGATCGGTTTTACGCAACTGCCTAACGGCGCGTCGCTGGACCGCACGGAATCGGTGATCCGCCGCATGAGCGACATCGCGTTGAAAGAACCGGGCGTACAGTCGGCCATCGCGTTCCCCGGCCTGTCGATCAACGGTTTTACCAACAGCTCCAGCGCCGGCATTGTGTTCGTGACGCTCAAGCCCTTTGACGAACGCAAGAGTGCCGAGCTTTCGGGCAACGCCATTGCCGCGTCGCTGAACCAGAAGTTCGCGGCCATTCAGGACTCGTTCATCGCCGTGTTCCCGCCCCCGCCCGTGATGGGTCTGGGCACGCTGGGCGGCTTCAAGCTGCAACTGGAAGACCGCGCGGCGTTGGGCTATGCCGAGCTGGACAAGGCCAAGCAGGCCTTCCTGGAAAAGGCGCGCCAGACGCCTGAACTCGGCCCCGCGTTCTCCAGCTATGAAATCAACGTGCCGCAGCTGGACGTGGACCTGGACCGCGTGAAGGCCAAGCAGCTGGGTGTGCCGGTGACGGAAGTGTTCGACACCATGCAGATCTATCTGGGCTCGATGTATGTGAACGACTTCAACCGCTTCGGCCGTGTGTTCCAGGTGCGTGCGCAAGCTGACGCGCAATTCCGCGCCCACGCCGACGACATCCTGCAACTGAAGACGCGCAATGCCGCAGGCGACATGGTGCCGCTGTCTTCGCTGGTGACGGTCAAGCAGACGTTCGGCCCGGAAATGGTGGTGCGCTACAACGGCTACACCGCCGCCGATATCAACGGCGGTCCGGCGCCCGGCTTCTCGTCCGACCAGGCGCAGGCTGCCGCCGAACGCGTTGCTGCCGAAACGCTGCCGCGTGGCGTGAAGTTCGAGTGGACGGACCTGACGTATCAGCAGATCCTGGCGGGCAACGCCGGCCTGTGGGTGTTCCCGATCAGCGTGCTGCTTGTGTTCCTGGTACTGGCCGCGTTGTATGAAAGCCTGACCTTGCCGCTGGCCGTGATCCTGATCGTGCCGATGAGCATCCTGGCGGCGTTGACGGGCGTCTACCTGACCGGTAACGACAACAACATCTTCACGCAGATCGGCTTGATGGTGCTGGTGGGCTTGTCAGCGAAGAACGCGATTCTGATCGTGGAGTTCGCCCGCGAGCTGGAGATGAATGATGGCCGCACGCCGTTGGAAGCCGCCATTGAAGCCAGCCGCCTGCGCCTGCGCCCGATTCTGATGACGTCCATCGCGTTCATCATGGGGGTGGTGCCGCTGGTGCTGTCGTCCGGCGCCGGCTCTGAAATGCGCCACGCCATGGGGGTTGCCGTGTTCTTCGGGATGCTGGGCGTGACCTTGTTCGGCCTGTTCCTGACGCCGGTGTTCTATGTGCTGCTGCGCACGCTGGGTGGCAGCAAGCCCCTGCACTCGGCCGCGCCGCATGAAGCGCCGGTGTGCGTGCCGCACATCGACCCGAACGCGCCGCCCGCCACGCAGCCCCACGCGTAATCAGGCAGACAACAAGAGAAGCCAGCGCGCCCCGTTCCCCTCGGTATTCGTCGAGCGGGGCGCGCGCCAAAGAGAATTCATCATGATCCAAAGACTGACCCGAGGTTCCGCCCTGCTTGCCGTCCTGCTTGTGCTGGCCGGCTGCGCGGTGGGTCCCACGTATGAAAAGCCGTCCGCTGCCGCGCCGGCGGCCTTCAAGGAGGCTGCCCTGCCCGCCGCCGAAGCCGGCACCTGGAAGCCTGCCGAGCCGTCGGAAGACGCGCTGCGCGGCGCCTGGTGGAAGGTGTTTGGCGACGACGGCTTGAACCAGCTGCAAGACGAAGCGCAGCAGGCCAACCAGAACCTGCAAGCCGCCGCGGCCCGGCTGGCGCAGTCGCGCGCCTTGCAGCGTGAAGCGCGCGCGGGTTTCTTCCCGTCGCTGGATGCCGCATTCGGCCCGAACCGCCAGCGCCCGTCTGCGGTGTCGCAAGGCTTGCCGGATGGCACGTCCACCACGTCCGTGACGACGTGGCGCGCGCAGGGCGCGGTGTCGTATGAAGCCGACCTGTTCGGCCGCGTCGCGTCTACTGCCGACGCCGCCACCGCCGACGCGCAGCAAAGCGAGGCGCTGTACCGTTCCGTGCTGCTGGCCTTGCAGGCCGACGTCGCCACGACGTACTTCCTCGTCCGCGAGCAGGACGCCGAATCGCAGCTGTACCGTCAGACGGTGAAGCTGCGCACCGACACGCTGCAACTGATCCAGCGCCGTTACGACGCGGGCGACATCAGCGAACTGGATCTGGCGCGCGCCAAGGCCGAACTGGCGTCCGCGCAATCGGAAGCATTGGGTATTGACCGCCGCCGCGCCGCTGCCGAACACGCGCTGGCGGTGCTGCTGGGCCGCGCACCGTCGGACTTCACGATGCCGCCGCAGCCCATCCAGAAGGTGGCGCTGTCGATCCCGGCTGGCCTGCCGTCCACGCTGCTGGAACGCCGCCCCGACATCGCTGCCGCCGAACGCGCCATGGCCGCCGCCAACGCGCGCGTCGGTGCGGCCAAATCCGCGTTCTTCCCGCGCCTGGATATCACCGGCGCGTTCGGGTACGAGTCGTCGGACTTGGGCAACCTGTTCCAGTGGTCCAGCCGCACCTTCCTGCTCGGCCCGCTGGTCGGCGCCGCGCTGTCGATGCCGATCTTCGACGGCGGCCGCCGCCAAGCCGGCCTGGATCGCGCTCGTGCGGTCTACGAAGAAGACGTGGCGGTGTATCGCCAGACGGTGCTGAACGCGTTCCGCGAAGTGGAAGACAATCTGGCTAACCTGCGCATCCTGGCCGACCAGACCAAGGCGCAAGACGCCGCGGTCGACGCATCGGCCCGCGCCGCCAAGCTGTCGCACACGCAGTACCGGGAAGGCTCGATCAGCTACCTGGACGTGATCGAAGCCGACCGCAGCGTGCTGCTGCAACAACGCGTCGCCGTGCAACTGAGCGGTGAACAAGCCCGATCCGCCGTAGAACTGATCCGCGCCATCGGCGGCGGCTGGGACAACCCGGTGCCGCCGGATACGGTGGCGGCAAAGTAAGACACACCAAGCGCACGCAAGTGGCGCAGCTGCAAAAAAACGGACGCCAATCGTGCATGCGATTGGCGTCCGTTTTTACGACTTACCGGCGGTAGACATCACGACCACGCGCAGCGGCGCAGCTTAGGCCGCCAGGCCAAGTTTCTTTTCCAAATCGTCCAATGAGTACGTCTTGGACTCGCCGCTGCGCACCGCCTCCAGCTCGTGTTCGGCCAGATAGCGGTCTTCCAGATCGTCAAGACCATTCACAATCAACTCGCGCAGGAATGACGCCTTGCTGCGCCCGGTCACGTCCGCCAGATAATCAAGTCGTTGCTCGATCAACGGATCAAGCTGGATAGAAGTCGGCATATACCCTCCGAGTACAAGTACTCACTGTAGCGCCCCGCCGCACTTCGCCCAAGTGTGCGGACCGTCCAGAAGCGCCTACTTCCCCCGATCCAGATACCGCCGCGCCGCCCGATACCCCACGAACACAAAAAACCCGCTGCTGTTCAGCACCAGCCATGCGCCCAGGCCGCCCAGCAGCGCCACGACGGGGCCGACTGCGCGCACGTCGCCTTGCGTCCAGGCAATGAGGCCCAGGGCGCCTATCGTCACCAGGGTGATGGCCAGTCGCTTCACCACGACCAGCCCGCTTGAGCGGCCCGCCATCAGCATCACCACGCCGATCGACAAGGCCAGCGCGGTGGCCGCGCATATCGCTACAAGCGCGAAAGCCGCCCAGGCGGCGCCGGCCACGTGCAGCAGCAGGCTCAGCACTTCGATGCCCACGCCGCCACCGCCCGTCATCACCAGCACGGACAAGGCCAGCGGTGACCACATGCCGGGCGGCGTACGGCGCGCGTCCATGTCGGCCACGAAGCGATGCATGGCCGTCGACGCGGCCGGGTCCTGGCCGCCAGCCATGGCCGCTTCCAGCCGGCGGCACTGCGCGATCAACTGATTCAGTCCCGCGCGCGCGGTAGGCATCGCATCCTTGGGCATCACATCCTCGTCACGCCCGGCGCATGTTCGGCCACGGTGTTACGCAAGGCCGTCATCGCTTCCTGCACCGCCAGCGGCCGGAAGGCGTCTTCGCGCCAATACATGGCCACCGATCCAAACCCCGACAAGCGCACCGGAATGATCCGCATCGCCCGCAACTGCGAAAACCGCAATGCCGCGCGGTGCGACGCCACGCCGATCATGTCGCTGTTACTGATCAGCGTGAGGTTGATCGTGACCGAGTTCGACTCCACATGATCCACAGGCGGCGCCTGGCCCGCTGCTGCCAGCGCAGCATCCACCGCGTTACGGATCGGCGTGCCCTTGGGCCACAGAATCCAGCGGTACGACAACAAGTCAGGCCACGTGGGTGCTTCGATTTCAAACAGGGGATGGCGCGGCCGCGCAACCAGGTGAATGGGTTCCAGGTACAGCGCTTCAAAGCGGATCGCCGGATCGTGATGCTCGGGCGCGGACCGGCCCACCACAATATCCAGATCGCCCTGCGCGAGCTGCGCCAACAAGCGGTCCGTCGTGCCTTCCACCAGCTTCACACGCGCCTGCGGCATGCGTTCCAGCAGCTTCATCACCGCCAGCGGCACCGTGTCAGACGCCGACGCGCCGGACGCGCCGATCACCACTCTGCCGCCGCCGCCTTCACGCAGCGCGGCCATGTCAGCACTGGCGCGGTCCAGCTGCGCCTCCACGCGCTGCGCATGCGCGATCAGCACATCACCATGCGGCGTGGGCCGCAAGCCGCGTGCGTGACGCTCGAACAGCGGCAGGCCGATATCGTCTTCCAGGTCTTTGAGCCACTTCGACAAGCCGGGCTGCGTGGTGTTCAGCATGGCGGCGGAATGGCTGATGTTGCGGGTCTGCGCCAGGCTGAGCAGCATCTTCAGATTGCGCAGCCGCAGGCGGTGGGTCCAGTCCATGCAGGCCCTCGTCTGGGGGAGGTTGTCTCGTATGTATATATTTATTCGTATGGATAATAAGATAATTTCATTTCAAAACACATAGCTGCTTTACGCATAATCGTCTCCAGACCAGGACCAGCCCCGACACACGTGGCGGCCACCCGTAGAAGCCGGCAAAAGCCGGACCACCGGAGACAAACATGCCCGACAGCCAGTCCGGCCGCGCGGATCCATCCGCCGACCGCGCCACCGACCGCGCCAACTACTACGCGCGCATCGCCAAGAAAAACATGGCGCCCTTGTGGGAGTCGCTGCACAACCTGGTGCCCCGCGAACCCGCCCCGCGCTGCGTGCCCGCCATCTGGAAGTACGACGATGTGCGCGACGACGTCATGGCGTCCGGCTCGCTCATCACCGCTGAAGAAGCCGTGCGCCGCGTGCTCATCCTTGAAAACCCGGGCCTGCCCGGCCAGGCCAGCATCACGCAAAGTCTGTACGCCGGCCTGCAACTGATCCTGCCCGGCGAAATCGCGCCCAGCCACCGCCACACGCAGTCCGCACTGCGCTTCATCGTGGAAGGCCGGGGCGCCTACACCGCCGTGAACGGCGAACGCACCACCATGCATCCCGGCGACTTCATCATCACGCCGTCGTGGACATGGCATGACCACGGCAACGCCGACACCGTCGAAGGCGGCGAACCCGTGGTGTGGCTGGACGGCCTGGACATCCCGCTGCTGCGCTTTCTGGATGCCGGCTTTGCCGAAAACTATCCGCAAGCCGCCCAGCCCGTCACGCGCCCCGAAGGCGACAGCATGGCGCGCTTCGGCCACAACATGGCGCCCGTGCGGCATCAAGCCACCAGCGGCACCTCGCCCATCTTCAACTACCCCTACGAACGCAGCCGCGAAGCGCTGGACGCGCTGTACCGCCACGGCGAGCTCGACCCCTGGGACGGCGTGAAGCTGCGCTACCTGAACCCGGCCACCGGCGGCTACCCCATGCCCACCATGGCCACGTTCATGCAGCTGCTGCCGGCCGGCTTTCAGGGCAAGACCTATCGCAGCACCGACTCCACCGTGTACAGCGTGGTGGAAGGCCGCGGCACCGCGCGCATCGGCGATCAGGAATTCCACTTCGGTCCGCGCGATGTGTTCGTCGCGCCGTCGTGGCAGCCGGTGCAGTTGGCCGCCCTGGACGACGTCACCTTGTTCAGCTATTCCGACCGCCCGGTGCAGGACGCGCTGGGCGTCTGGCGCGAAGAACGCGTGGCTTGATCGCCTTGCTTGACCACGTTGTCCGGCCGTTCTGCCTGTTTGCATTGGCTGACCGCTATATCTGACCGCTCCGCCCAAGCGCACCACTTCCTGCCTTCCCCAAGGATGATCCATGCCGTTTGTGTTTGCCCCTTCTGCCCCCGTCGCCGTGCCTGTCGCCGGCAGCCAGGACACCTTTCCCGTCCGCCGCGTGTACTGCGTCGGCCGCAACTACGCCGCGCATGCACGCGAGATGGGCTTTGACCCCGACCGCGAACCGCCGTTCTTCTTCTGCAAGCCCGCCGACGCCGTGGTGCCGGTGGCGCAAGACCAGACGCTGGACCTGCCCTACCCGCCCGAAACCGCCAACCTGCATTACGAGATCGAACTCGTGGCCGCCATCGGCAAAGGCGGCGCCAACATTGCCGTGGAAGACGCGCTGCAACACGTCTGGGGGTACGCCGTCGGCCTGGACATGACGCGGCGCGATCTGCAAATGAAAATGCGCGAAGCCGGCCGCCCGTGGGAACTGGGCAAGGCCTTCGACCAAAGCGCGCCCATCGGCCCGCTGCACCGCGCCGAGTCAGTAGGCGATGTCTGCCACGCCGCCATCTGGCTGCAAGTGAACGGCCAGGACAAGCAACGCAGCGACATCAGCAAGCTGATCTGGTCCATCGCCGAAACCATCGCCTACCTGTCCAAATACTTCCGCCTGGAAGCGGGCGACCTCATCTATACCGGCACGCCAGAAGGTGTCGGCCCGGTGGTGCGCGGCGACGTCATGACCGGCGGCATCGACGGCCTGGGCACGCTGAACGTGCGAATGGTCTGACGCTTAACGGAACCACCATGCAACTTCACAGCTTTTTCAATAGCTCCACCTCGTATCGCGTGCGCATCGCGCTGGCGCTCAAGGGCTTGCCCTATGACGTCCTGCCCGTAAACCTGCGCAAGCAGGAGCAACGCGCGCCCGACTACGTGGCCAAGAACCCATCGGCCGGCGTGCCGCTGTTGATCGATGGCGACGTGCAGCTGTCGCAGTCGCTTGCCATCATCGACTACCTGGACGCCACGCACCCCGAACCGCGCCTGATTCCCGCCGACACGCTGGCGCGCGCGCGGGTGCTGGAAGTGTCCGACGCCATCTCCTGCGACATCCACCCCGTCAACAACATGCGCATCCTGCGCTACCTGCAAGACGTGCTGGGCGCCAGCGACGAACAGAAAAACGCCTGGTATCACCATTGGATACGCGAAGGGCTGACGGCGGTGGAAACCCTGCTGACGCGGCACGGACACGGCGCGTACTGCTTTGGCGATGCGCCCACGCTGGCCGACTGCTGCCTCGTCCCGCAAGTGGCCAACGCCCAGCGCATGGGCTGCGACCTGTCGGCCTACCCGCGCATTCTGCGCATCTACGAACACTGCATCGCGCAGCCCGCCTTCCAACACGCCGCGCCCAAACAACAGCCCGACTACACGCCATGAGCACGCCCACCCCCATGCAGGAACCCGATCCCAACGGCGCACCGCTGCGCGAATACACCGACCCCGCCTACCGCCCGCTGTGCGCCACGCTGTCCGAGGTGCGCGCCAACATCGACCGGCTGGACGATGACATCGTGCGCCTGATCGCCGAACGCGCCATGTATGTGAAAGACGCCGCGCGCTTCAAGCGCGACGCCTTCCAGGTCCGCGCGCCCGCGCGCCAGGCGCAAGTCTTTGACAAGGCCCGCGCGCTGGCCACGCGCCACAACGCTGGCTTTGCGAACCTGGAGCAGGTCGTGGACGCCACGTACCGCGCCATGGTCGCCGCCTTCATCGCCAACGAACAAACGTATTTCGACACCATGAAAGACGTGGGAGACACGCATGCTTGAGTTATTGCCGTTGACGTCCGCTCGCAAGCAGACCGCCAGCCGCCTTGCCGCCCGCACGCTGATGCTGAGCCTGCTGGTCAGCCTCGCGCCATGGACCGCAGCACAAGCCGCCGACGCCTGGCCCACGCAACCGCTGAAAGCCATCGTGCCGTTCGGCCCGGGTTCCAGCCCGGACCAGGTAGCCCGCATCGTGGGCGAGAAGGCCAGCAGCATCCTGGGCCAGACCATCGTCATTGAAAACAAGCCCGGCGCCAGTGGCAACATCGGCACATTCGCCATCGCCAACGCCAAGCCCGACGGCTACACCTTCGGCGTCTCCATCACCGGCCCGCTGGTCAACAACACGCTGCTGTTCGACAAGCTGCCTTACGCGCCCGCCACCGACCTGTCGCCGCTGACGCTCGCCGTGCACCAACCCAACGTGCTGGTCGTGCCCGCCTCGGCTGGCATCGCCAACGTGGGCCAGTTGCTGGAAGCGCTGAAGAAAAATCCGGACAAATACAACTTCCCGTCGCCGGGCGCAGGCACCGTGTCGCATCTGGCCGTGGAACTGCTGCTGCAACAGATCGGCGCGCGCGCCACACACGTGCCGTATCCGTCGTCGCCCGCTGCGCTGACCTCGCTGCTGTCGGGCGACACGCAGTTTGCCGCGCTGCCGCCCATTGCCGTCATGCCGATGGTCAAAGACGGCCGATTGAAGGCGCTGGCCGTTACGTCGTCCAAGCGCTCGGCGCTGCTGCCGGATATTCCCACGCTGGCCGAAGTGGGTGTGCCGGGCATCGAAGGGTCGGCATGGATCGGCTTTGTCGTGTCCTCCAAGACGCCGCCCGAGGTGCAAAAGAAATTGTCCGATGCACTGGTGCAGGCGATCCGCGACCCGGAAGTCACCAAGCGTTTGCAGGCGCAGTTCATGGACCCGGTGGGCAGCACCCCGGCCGAATTCCGCACGTATATGGATGACGAGCTCAAGCGCTGGGAACCGCTGATCAAGAAGCTGGGCATCAAGGGCCAGTAGGCGTGGCAAGCAAGCAGCACCAGCCGTTATGCATCACAGCCAGGAGATTTCGATGGTCATTACCGAACCCGCCCGCCAGGTCCCGTTATACGGCGAATATGAAGTCGTCGTGCTGGGCGGCGGCCCCGCCGGCATCCTGGCCGCCACCAGCGCCGCGCGCAACGGCGCGCGCACGCTGCTCATCGAGCGCTACGGCTTTCTGGGCGGCATGGGCACGGCGGCGGGCGTGTCCAACTTCTGCGGACTGCACGCCAACATCTACGGCAACATCCAGCAAGTGGTTCACGGCATGACAGACGACTTGCTCGACCGCATGCGCGCGCTGGACGGCTTGAACGACCCGCACCTGATCCTGGGCAAGATCCACGCGCAGGCCTACGACATCTCGGCCTTCAAATGCGCGGCCGACGGCATGGTTCAGGACAGCGGCGCTGACGTGCTGTTCCACGCACTGGCCACAGGGCTGACCCGCGACGCACAAGGGCGCGTGGACGCCCTGTTCATCGAAACCAAATCCGGCCGCTACGCCGTACGCGCAAAAGTCTTCATCGATTGCTCCGGCGACGCCGACCTCGCCCAATGGGCTGGCCTGCCCTTTGAAAAGGGCGACGCCCACGGCCACATGCTCTACCCCACGCTGATGTTCAAGGTCGGCAATGTGGACGGCGCGCGCGCGCAGGAAGCCTGGAAGACCATCCCCCAACTGATGGACGCCGCCGCCGCCAGCGGCGAATTCACGTTCCCGCGCAAAGGCGCCATCGTGCGCCCGCAAAAACACGACTACGAATGGCGCGTCAACGTCACGCAGCTGGCCAACGCCGACGGCAGCGCCGCCGATGGCACCGACGCCACCTCGCTATCGGCCGGCGAACTGGAAGGCCGCCGCCAGATCGTGCAGTACCTCGCCTTCCTGCGCGCCAAAGTACCCGGCTTTGAAAACGCCTACGTCCTGGACATCGCGCCGCAACTGGGCATCCGCGAAACGCGCCGCATCGTCGGCGAAGCCATGCTCACCAAAGACGACGTGCTGGGCTGCGCCGACTTTGACGACAGCATCGGCGTCAACGGCTGGCCGCTGGAAATGCACACCGCAGGCGACGTGCAATGGATGTGGCCGCCGATCCCCGAATCGCGGGGCTACAACCAGCTGCCGTTTCGCATGATGGTTCCCAAGCGCGGGCCAAACGTCGCCACCAACGTGCTCGTCGCCGGCCGCTGCGCGTCCATGACGCACGAAGGCCAATCCGCCGCACGCGTCAGCGGCAGCTGCTTCGTCATGGGCGAAGCCGCCGGCACCGCCGCCGCCATGGCGCTGCGCGCCGGCATTGCGCCGGCCGATATCGCCATGGCCGATCTGCAAGCGCAGTTGAAGCGGCAGGGCGCGTTTTTGGGCGAGCCGGGCGAACTGGAACACCGAAGCGGCCGGCGCGAGCGGGAGGAGCGGAACGCGCAGCGTGAACTGCACGGGCGGGACGAGCAGAACGCCCGGCATGAGCGGAACGGTCAGGACTAACACCATGCAAAACGCAGACATAAACGCGGAAGAACGCACAACCCTCACCGCCAACGCCAACGCACAATCTACCACCCCCGCCTTGCGCGCCACCCGCAGCGTCATCGTCGTCGGCGGCGGCATCGGCGGCCTGGCCGCCGCGCTCGCACTGACCCGCCAAGGCATTGCCGTCACGCTGCTGGAACAAGCCGCCCACATCGGCGAAATCGGCGCGGGCATCCAGCTTGGCCCCAACGCCTTCGCCGCGCTGGACGCGCTAGGCGTCGGCCACACCGCGCGCAACCGCGCCGTGTTCACCGACCACATCATCATGATGGACGCCGTCGACGCAAAAGAAGTCGTCCGCATCGACACCGGCGACGCCTTCCGCGCACGCTTTGGCGGCCCCTACGCCGTCATCCACCGCGCCGACATCCACCTGTCCATCCTCGAAGCCGTACAGCAAAACCCGCTGATCCAATTCCGCACCTCCACGCAAATCGCCAGCATGTCGCAAGACAGCCAAGGCGTGGAAGTCACCGACACCAACGGCAGCCGTTACCGCGCCGACGCCGTAGTGGGCGCCGACGGCGTGAAATCCGTCATCCGCGAACGCACCGTGGGCGACCCCGCACGCGTCACCGGCCACGTCGTCTACCGCGCCGTCGTCGAACGCGACAACATGCCCGAAGAATTGCGCATCAACGCACCCGTGCTGTGGGCCGGCCCGCACTGCCACCTGGTCCACTACCCCTTGCGCGGCGGCCAGCAATACAACCTGGTCGTCACCTTCCACAGCCGCGAACAAGAAGAATGGGGCGTGCGCGAAGGCAGCAAAGAAGAAGTGCTGTCGTACTTCCAAGGCATCCACCCGCGACCGCACCAGATGCTCGACCGACCCACTTCATGGAAACGCTGGGCCACCGCCGACCGCGAACCCGTCGAACACTGGGGACTAGGCCGCGTCACCTTGCTCGGCGACGCCGCGCACCCCATGACGCAATACATGGCCCAAGGCGCATGCATGGCACTGGAAGACGCCGTCACCCTCGGCGAAGCCGTGCGGCATTGCGAACATGACCTCGAAGCCGCCTTCCGCCTGTACGAGTCCGTGCGCATCCCGCGCAGCGCGCGCGTGGTCTGGTCCACCCGCGAAATGGGCCGCCTCTATCACGCACGCGGCGTTGAACGCACCGTGCGCAACCAGCTGTGGACCGGCCGCAGCCAGTCCCAGTTCTACGACGCGTTGCAGTGGCTGTACGGCTGGAGGGTCGAACACTGCCTCGCGGGCAATACAGCGTCATAACCATCGCCGCACACCCGAGGAGACACGCATGAAAACAACAACGATACGCTGCACCACCGCCTTGCTGCTGACGCTGGCCGCCGCCACCGCCCACACCACCGCAAGCGCACAAGCCAAGCCCGTAGACATCGGCTTCATCGGCACCTTGTCCACGCCCGCCGGCTACATCGGCGAAGACGAACGCGACGCCTTCATGCTGGCCGTCAAGGAAGGCGGCGGCAAACTCGGCGGCGTGCCCGTAAACGTTCGCGTCGAAGACGACGCCCTCAAACCCGCCAACGCCAAACAGACCGCCGACAAAATGGTGCAAGACGGCGTGCGCCTCTTCACCGGCGTGAACTTCTCGAACGTCATGGCCGCCGTGGGCCCCACGGTATTGAATGCGGGCGGCTTCTACGTCAGCCTGAACGCCGGCCCCTCCAACTACGCCGGCAAAGCCTGCAACCCCAACTACTTCGCCGTCGCCTTCCAGAACGACTCCTACGCCGACACCGCCGGCATCGCCGCCAACGAACTAGGCGTCAAACGCGTCGTCGTCATGGCGCCCAACTACCAGGCCGGCCGCGACGCCGTCGCCGGCTTCAAGCGCGCCTACAAAGGCGAAATTGCTGAAGAGATCTACACCAAACTGGACCAGTCCGACTTCTCGGTAGAACTCGCCCGCATCCGCTCACTGAACCCCGAAGCCATCTTCCAGTTCCATCCCGGCGGCGCAGGCATCAACCTGACCAAGCAGTTCGCGAACTCAGGCCTGTCGGACAAAATAAAAATGATCACGCCGATCTATTCCATGGACGACCGCATGCTGGCCGCCACCGGCAACGCAAGCAAAGGCTTCTACCTGAGCTCGCTATGGAGCGCCGACCTGGACAACGCGCAGAACAAGCACTTCGTCGACGCCTTCACCAAGGCCTACAACCGCGCCCCGACCGCCTACGCTGCGCAAGCCTACGACACCGCCAACTTGATCGCCTCCGCCCTGAAAGCCGTCAACGGCGACATCACCGGCCGCCCCGACGACTTCCGCGCCGCGTTACGCAAAGCCGACTTCGCCAGCGTAAGAGGCAAATTCAAATTCGGCCCCAACAACCACCCCATCCAGGACTGGTACCTGCTGCACATTGAGCCGAATGCAGACGGCAAGCTCATCTACAAAAACGTAAAAGTGCTAGCCCGCGACCACACAGACGTGCACGCCGCAGACTGCAAAATGTAGAAGAAAAGGGAAGAGAAAAAACGGCAAAAGCCAACGCTCGGAATAAGCCGCAGAGCGAGTGCGCAGCACAAAGCGCCCCACCCAAGCACCAGCATCATCCCGACGCAAGACACTGCGTAAGCCCCAAAAGGCCGCCCGCGCGGCCGGCCTGGGGCGAGCCCCGCAAGGTCTTCCATCCGCAAGAGAGCGCAACGCAAAAACGCCAAGCACCCCGCCCTCCCCGCTGCCGGTCAAGTTTCCAAGCACGAGCACGGTGTGCCGGTGGCGCGGGGTGCGTGGGGCGTCGATAGGCCCGAGGGAATCCGAAGGCAGCGGCCGCAGGCCGCAACGAGGATGACGCAGGGGGGGGCCGCCGAGGCAAGTCCGGAGCGAACGCTCCGGACCGCAATCGTTGCCCCGCGC
>CAJYKY010000109.1 GCA_913775005.1 uncultured Achromobacter sp. | reverse complement strand
GCCAGCACGCGGCGCACGGCAGCTTCGATGCGATCGGCTTGTGGCGCCAGGTTCAGCGAATAGCGCAGCAGCATCGCGGCCGACAGAATCGTAGCCAGCGGGTTGGCGATGCCTTGACCGGCGATGTCCGGCGCCGAGCCGTGGCTGGGTTCGTACAGACCCTGGCCACTGGCGTTCAGCGAGGCCGACGGCAGCATGCCGATCGAACCCGTCAGCATCGCGGCTTCATCCGACAGGATGTCGCCGAACAGGTTGCCCGTGACGATGACGTCGAACTGGCGCGGGTTGCGCACCAGCTGCATCGCGGCGTTATCGACATACATGTGCGACAGCTCAACGTCCGGGTACTCGCGCGCCACTTCGATGACGATATCGCGCCAGAACTGCGACGTTTCCAGTACGTTGGCCTTGTCCACGCTGCACAGCTTTTTGTTGCGCTTCTGGGCCGATTCGAAGCCGATGCGCGCAATGCGGCGCACTTCGGATTCGGCGTAGCGCATCGTGTCGTAGCCTTCGCGTTCGCCCGTGAAGGCGCCGTCCGGCGACGAACGCACGCCGCGCGGCGTGCCGAAATAGATGTCGCCCGTCAGCTCGCGAATGATGAGGATGTCCAGGCCCGACACGATTTCAGGCTTGAGCGACGAGGCGCTGGCCAGCTCGGGATACAGAATGGCCGGACGCAGGTTTGCAAACAAACCCAGCGCCTTGCGCAGGCCCAGAATGGCTTGCTCGGGGCGGAATTCGCGCGGCAGGCTGTCGTACTTCCAGTCGCCAACGGCGCCGAACAGCACGGCATGCGATTCCTTGGCCAGATTCAACGTGGCCGGCGGCAGCGGATGTTCGAACTGGTCGAACGCGGCGCCGCCCACGGGGGCCTGCTTGATATCAAACGACACGTCCAGCGCCTTCAGGACGCGCACGGCCTGTTCGACGATTTCGGGGCCGATGCCGTCGCCCGGCAAGACTGCAATGTTGTGGGTCATTTAAGAATCGATCCTGTGTTCAAAGAGTAATCAGGCGATGGGGCGGCTTTCCAGCCAGGGATGGCGGGCCAGGCGCTCGGCCTCAAAGGCGCGGATCTTGTCGGAATGACGCAAGGTCAGGCCGATATCGTCAAAGCCATTGAGCAGGCAGTATTTGCGGAAAGGTTCAATATCGAAACCCATCGCGCGGCCGTCCGGGGTAATCACAACCTGGCGGTCCAGGTCGATGTTCAGCTTGAAGTTCGGGAAGGCCTTGACCTCGTCGAACAGGCGCGCCACTTCCAATTCAGACAGCACGATCGGCAGCAGGCCGTTCTTGAAGCTGTTGTTGAAGAAGATGTCGGCATACGACGGCGCGATGATGGCGCGAAAACCAAACTGCGTCAGCGCCCACGGCGCGTGCTCGCGGCTGGAACCGCAACCGAAGTTCTTGCGCGCCAGCAGCACCGAAGCGCCCTGGTAACGCGGCTGGTTCAGCACGAAGTCCGGGTTCAGCGGACGCTTGCTGTTGTCCATGCCGGGTTCGCCGTGATCCAGATAGCGCAGCTCATCAAAGAGATTGGGGCCAAAGCCCGTGCGCTGGATGGACTTGAGAAACTGCTTGGGGATGATGAGGTCCGTGTCGACGTTTTCGCGGTCGAGCGGAGCCACCAGGCCTTCGTGAGTGGTAAATGCTTGCATGATGTCGGTACTCGGAGCTGTGGGCGCTTAACGGAACGTGCGAACGTCGACGAAGTGGCCAGCGACAGCAGCCGCGGCCGCCATCGCGGGGCTGACCAGGTGCGTACGGCCACCCTGGCCCTGCCGCCCTTCGAAGTTGCGGTTGGACGTGGAGGCGCAACGCTCGCCCGGTTCAAGCCGGTCAGCGTTCATGGCCAGGCACATCGAGCAGCCCGGCTCACGCCATTCGAAACCCGCTTCGATGAAGATCTTGTCCAGCCCTTCACGTTCGGCCTGTTGCTTGACCAGACCCGACCCCGGCACCACCATCGCCTGACGCACGTTGGACGCCACGCGCTTGCCGCGCGCGACGACAGCGGCCGCGCGCAAGTCTTCAATGCGCGAATTCGTGCAGGACCCGATGAACACACGATCCACACGGATATCAGTCAGCGGGGTGTTGGGCTTCAAGCCCATGTATTCCAACGCGCGTTCCATGCCGCTGCGGCGCACGTCGTCTTTTTCGCGGTCGGGGTCCGGCACGCGCGAGTCCACCGGCAAGACCATTTCGGGCGACGTGCCCCAGGTGACTTGCGGCTTGATGTCGCGTGCATTGATTTCCACCACGGTGTCGAACTTGGCGCCTTCGTCGGTATGCAGCGTGCGCCAGTACTTGACCGCTTGATCCCACACCACGCCATGCGGCGCGAACGGGCGGCCACGGAAGTATTCGACCGTCTTGTCGTCCACGGCCACCATGCCCGAGCGCGCGCCCGCTTCAATGGCCATGTTGCAGACCGTCATGCGGCCTTCCACCGACAGCGCGCGGATGGTGCTACCTGCAAATTCAATGGCGTGGCCGGTGCCGCCCGCCGTGCCGATGATGCCGATGACGTGCAACACCACGTCCTTGGCCGTACAGCCGAAAGGCAATTCGCCTTCCACCTTGATCAGCATGCTCTTGGCTTTCTTCATAGATCGGAAGAGC
>CAJYKY010000108.1 GCA_913775005.1 uncultured Achromobacter sp. | reverse complement strand
AGGCGCCGATGCCGCCGGGGGATTCCTGGTCGTGTTTGATCAGCAGTTTTTTCAGCAGCCCGGCCAGCTGCTTGCGTTCGGCCGCCGAGAGCGGGTCCAGCAATTCGGCCAGATCCTTCAAATAATCTTTCAGCACGAGCTTGATGACGCGCAGGCCTTCCGGCGTCAGCGACACGATGATGCCGCGTCGGTCATCGGGATTGGGGCTGCGCACCAGCAGGCCGGCTTGTTCCAGGCGGTCGAGCCGGTTGGTCATGGCGCCCGACGTCAGCAACAGCGCTTCAACCAATTTCTGCGGATTCAGTGCATAGGGCGAGCCGCTGCGGTACAGCGTGGCCAGCACGTCGAATTCGCCTTGATGCAGATTGTGCTGGCGAAAACTGCGATTCACATTGCGGGTGGCAAAGGCGTTCAAGCGGAATACGCGCGTGACCACCGACATGGACGCGAAGTCCAGGTTCGGACACTCCGCGCTCCATTGCGAGATCACCAGGTCGACAAGATCATTCATGGGCAGGGCCTTGGACACGGTTCGACGTGCATATAGTTAGATCTAAAGTTTCTTAACGTAAAGATAAAATTCTAGCAGCCAATTGCGGCACAACGCAAAACGCGCGGCAAAAAAGAAGGGCCCGCCTCTTTCGAGGCGGGCCCTTCCGGCTTGACCGGATACTCGCGCGTATTACTGCGCGGCGTCCTTCAGCTTCTTGAGCGGGCGAACCTTCACCTTGACCGAAGCCGGCTTGGCGGGGAACCAGCGCTCAACGCCAGTGAACGGATCCTTGCCGAAGCGCTTGGCCTTGGCGGGAACCTTCTGCACAGCAACCTTGAACAGGCCGGGCATCGTGAATTCGCCAGCGCCCTTCTTGTCCACGGAACCCAGCACCGAGGTTTCCAGGCTGGCCAGAACGGCCTTGACGGCCTTGGCTTCAACGCCCGATTGCTCAACGATGTAAGCGACCAGTTGGGTCTTGTTCAGAGCAGCCTTGATGGCCTTGGGTGCAGCAGCGACCTTCTTGGCGGCGACGGCCTTCTTTGCTGCGGGCTTCACAGCGGGTTTGGCGGCGGTTGCCTTCTTTGCGGGCGCCTTGACGGCGGGCTTGGTGACTTTCTTGGCAGGAGCTTTTGCTTTCGTGGCCATGGTCAAAATCCGTAGTTGAGGACATGGAGCAGCGCGCGCCGGGTATCGGCATTTAACGCTACGCGCCCGATGATAGCGGAAGAGTTGAGGTTCTTGCGGCTTTCCGCCGGGTTTTAACGCGCTCTTTGTTGTTTTCCGCGCGAAAAGTGCTTGCTACAAGGGCTTTTGCAATACGTCGTGACATTCCACGCCTATTTTTGCGGCGTTGCGATGCACTGAACCAACTGCGCTGGGCATGTTCCAATTGCGTGCGAAAAACCATAAAGCACGGAAGCAAGCACTGATATGTTGATGAAGAAATTGGCGGCGAGCCTGATCGTCGCGGCCGCGTGCATGAGCAGCGCCATGGCGCAGTCGATTCCCGAACCGGTGTTGTCGGCCAAGGCCTGGCTGTTGCTGGACGAGACCAGCGGACAAGTGATTGCGTCGCACGCCGCCACCACGCGCATCGAACCCGCGTCGCTGACCAAGATCATGACGGCCTATGTGGTGTTTGAAGCGCTGAATAAAAAGGAAGTGACGCCAGAGCAGCTGGTCGTGATCTCGACACGTGCGTGGAAGGTGCCGGCGGGCAGTTCGAAAATGTTCCTGGAGCCGGGTTCCAAGGTGTCGGTGGACGAATTGCTGCGCGGCCTGATGATTCAGTCGGGCAACGACGCGGCCATCGCGCTGGCCGAAGCGGTGTCGGGCAGCGTCGAAGCGTTCGTTGCGCGCATGAACGACACGGCGGCGCGGCTGGGCCTGCACGCGACGCACTTCGCCAGCCCGCATGGCCTGCCCGACCCGGGTACGTATTCCACGGCGAGCGACCTGTCCATCCTCGCTACGCGTTTCATTCGTGATTACCCGCAGCTGTACAAGACCTACGATTCCGCCAAGCAGTTCACGTTCAACAAGATCACTCAGCCCAATCGCAACCGGCTGCTGTGGCTGGACCCCAGCGTGGATGGCTTGAAGACGGGCCACACCGAATCGGCCGGCTACTGCATCGTGGCCACCGCAAGACGGCCCAATGGCGCCGACCAGCGCCGGTTGATCACGGTGGTGGTGGGCACCGCGTCTGACAAGCTGCGCACGCAGGAAAGCCGTCAGTTGCTGGAGTGGGGTTTCCAGGGGTTCAATACGATCAAGCTGTATGCGCGCGGCCAGACGGTGGCCACGCCCGAAGTCTGGAAGGGCCAAAGCGACACCTTGACGGCGGGTTTTGCGCGCGACGCCTACGTGACCGTGCCCGCCGGCGCCAAAGTGGAACCGGTGTGGACGCCGCAGGAACCCTTGGTGGCCCCGATTGCAGCGCAGGCGACGGTGGGCGCTTTGCGCGTCATGGTGGATGGCAAACCCGCCATGCAGTTCCCGGTGGTGGCGTTGGAGCCGGTGGCCGAAGCCGGCTTTGCCGGCCGCGCCTGGGATTCGGTTCGCTTGTGGTGGCGCGGCCATTCGGGCTGATGCATTGCGCCGCAACGCGGCGGCAATAAGGAGAAGCGTGATGGCAGTCAGTTTTCCCGGAGTTCCGGCGCCCGCGCCGGGGGCGGACGATCCGTTGGCCTTGTTGTCCGCCTGTCATGGGCGCATCGCGCGCCAATGCGAAACGCTGCGCCGGCTGGCTGCGTATCTGCCCCAGCATGGCAGCGACGAGACGGCGCAGACGGCGGCGGCCAGCGTCATGCGCTACTTCGATACGGCGGCCGTGCATCATCACGAGGACGAGGAATCTGATCTTTTCCCCGCGCTGATCGACAGCATGGCCGGTTCCGATGCCGGCTGCCTGCACGCGCTGGTGCGTGGCCTGATCGACGAACATCAACATCTGGCGGACTTGTGGGCGCCGCTGCGGGCGGCATTGACGGACATTGCCGCCGGCCGTCCGGCCGACTTGCCGGCGCCGCGCATCGATGCCTTCACCCAGGCCTACGCCGCCCACATTCAGCGCGAAGAAAGCGAGCTGCTGCCGATGGCGGCGCGGCTGATTTCCGACGACGCGCTGGCTGACATCGGGCAGGCCATGCGTGCGCGGCGCGGCGGCGGGGTTTAGCGCTACGATGCCCGGTAGCCGGCGCGCTGGGTGCCGGACCTTCCGCTGCCCTGCCATGACCCGCCATCAACGTTTCCGCCAGAAATTGCAGTCGCCCCTCTTGATGCATGCCATGTCGGCGCATAACCCGCTTGCCGCGCGGCTGGCGCAGGACGCAGGGTTTGACGCCATCTGGGGCAGCGGTTTTGAGCTCTCGGCCAGTTACGCGGTGCCCGACGCCAGCATTCTTTCTTCGTCCCAGCATCTGGACATGATGCGCGCCATTGCCGCCACGGTGGACACGCCCGTCATCGCCGATATCGACACCGGCTTTGGCAACGCCATCAACGTGGCCTACATGGTGCCGCAGTACGAAGCGGCTGGCGTGTCGGCGGTGGTGATGGAGGACAAGACGTTTCCCAAAGACACCAGCCTGCGCGCGGACGGCCGGCAGGAGTTGGTACGCATTGCAGAGTTCGAAGGCAAGATCCAGGCCGCTTGCGCTGCCCGGCGAGACCCGGATTTCTGCATAATCGCCCGCACCGAAGCGCTGATTGCCGGGCTGGGCGAGACTGAAGCGCTGACGCGCGCCCGCGCTTACGAAGCCGCTGGTGCTGACGCCATACTGATCCATTCCAAGCAAAGCACGCCCGACGAAATCCTGTCGTTCGTGGCGGCGTGGGATGGCGGCGTGCCGTTGGTGCTGGTGCCTACGGCCTACCCGCAATTGTGCGAGGCCGATATCCAGGCGTTGGGAAAGGTGGGTCTGGTGATCTACGGCAATCATGCGATCCGCGCGGCGGTGGGCGCGATGCGCGAGGTTTTTGCCCGTATCCGCAGCGACGGGGGCATTCATGGTGTGGACGCCAGCTTGCCGTCGGTGAAGGACATCATCGCGCTGCAAGGCGATGCGGCGATGCGCGAGCTGGAACGCCGCTATTTGAAGTGAGCGGTCGTGACGCCGGGACTTCATGCGACTCGGCACGAGCGTATTTGGCGGTCCGGCGATCCGGCGGTCCGGCGGTACGGCGGTCCGGCAGCCCAGCGGCCGCGCGCGTTGCGTGCGCCCGGGTGAGCGTTTACGCTAGACGACCCTTCGCGCCGGAGGGATCGCGCACACCAATAAGGAAAGCAAGGGAATGACGCAGGCAAGGAAACTGGCGGGCCGGCTGTTCGGGCCATGGGTCGATGACGTCAACCGGCTGACCCTGCGCGCCGACTTGACGGCAGGGCTGTTGGGCGCGCTGCTGGTGCTGCCGCAAGGCGTGGCGTTTGCAACCTTGGCCGGCCTGCCGCCCGAGTACGGCCTGTATTCGGCCATCATCCCCTGTATCGTGGCCGCGCTGTTCGGCTCCAGCCGGCATGTCATGTCCGGCCCCACCAACGCAAATTCGCTGGCGCTGTTTGCCGTGCTGGCGCCGCTGGCCGCCGCCGGCAGCCCGGCTTATATCCAGTTGGCGCTGGCCGTGACGGTGCTGGTCGGGCTGATGCAGTGGCTTGTGGGTGCGCTGCGTCTGGGCTCGCTGGCCCACTTCATTTCGCCGTCCGCGCTGTTCGGCTTCATGAGCGGCGCGGCCTTGCTGATCGCCGTGCATGCGCTGAAGGACGCGCTGGGGGCGCCATCACCAGATACGCACGGGGCAGGCGCCTTGCTGGTCAGCATCGCCGCGCATCTGGGGCAAGTGCACCTGGGCGCCTTGATGGTGACCTTGGTGACTCTGGGCGTGGCCTTGCTGGTGCGCAAGCTCGACAAGCGCAAACCGTACATGTTGCTGGGCCTGGTGGCGGGATCATTGGCCGCCGCCGCCTTCAATTCCTGGGCGGCCTCGCACGGCGCCACGCCGGTTTCCGTGGTGGGCGCTATCGCCCAGCCCTGGCCGCCGTTTCACGTGCCCAGTGTGGACTGGCGCGCGTTGCCGGACCTGCTGAGCCTGGCATTTGCGCTGACCATCGTGGCGCTGGCGCAGTCTATCTCCATCGCCAAAGCCCTGGCCACGCGGTCGGGGCAGCGCATTGATGCCAACCGCGAGTTCATCGGGCAGGGCTTGTCGAACATCGTGGGCGGGTTTTTCTCTTGTTATCTGTCTTGCGGGTCGTTGAACCGGTCGGTGCCCAATCTTGAAGCGGGTGCAAAAACGCCGCTGGCGGCCGTGTTTTCAGCGGTGTTGCTGGTGGTGCTGGTGGCCGTGTCGGCGCCGCTGCTGGCCATGATTCCAAACGCCGCCATCTCGGGCCTGCTGTTGCTGGTGGCGTGGACGCTGCTGGATGTGCCGCGTTGGCGTGAACTGATCCGGATGCAACCGGGCGAAAGCGCGATTGCCGCTGCCACGTTAGCGGCTACCGTCACCATCCGCATGGAAGTCGCGATTCTGCTGGGTACGGTGCTGTCGCTGATGGCGTACCTGCACCGCACCTCGCGCCCGGCGATGCGCACGATGGGGTTTGATTCGCGCGGGCTGGATCGGCGTTTTGTCGTGTTGGAACACCAGCCGCAAGCGTTGCCCGAATGCCCGCAGTTGAAACTGCTGCGCATGGAAGGCGCTATTTATTTCGGCGCGGCGGCGCACGTGGCGCAACGCCTGCACGAACTGCGCGAAGCGCCGAACGCGCCGCGCCATCTGTTGGTGATGGCCAAGAGCATGAACTTCATCGACCTGGCGGGCGCGCAGGTGTGGGAAGACGAGCTGGTTGCGCGGCGCGCGATGGGCGGCGATCTGTATTTCCACCGCCCCCGGCCCGAGGTGCTGGACATGTGGAAGCGCACCGGCTTTTTGACGCGGCTGGGCGAAGACCATATCTATCCCGACAAGGCCACGGCACTGCACGCGATCTACGCCAAGCTGGATCGCAATATCTGCGCGGGTTGCCAGGCCAGGATCTTCTGGGAATGCCAGCCGGACTCACCGCAGCAGGGCGGGTGATGGTTTAAGGCGCCTCTGTGCCCAGATACGCCGCCTTGACGCGTTCATCCGCCGCGATGGCGGCCGGTTCGCCTTCCGCCAGCAGCGCGCCGCGCACCAGCACGGCGATGCGGTCGGCATGTTTGAACACCACGTCCAGGCTATGTTCGGTGAACAGCACCGCAAGCCGCTGCGTGTCAGCCAACTGCCGTGTCAGCCGCATCAGCGCGTGACGCTCGTTGGTAGCCATACCCGCCGTAGGTTCGTCCATCAGCAACAGGCGCGGGCGGTGCGCCAGCGCCATCGCCAGTTCCACGCGCTTGACGTCGCCATAGGCCAGTGTGCCGCAGGCGGTTTCGGCCTTGTCGGCCATCTGCACTTGCGACAGCAAGGTCATGGCTTCATCGGCCGCATGGCGGGTGGCGCGGCGCCACGGGTTGAACAGCAGGCGGTCGCGCGACAGCAGCGCCGTTTGCACGTTTTCACGCGCGCTCATTGAACGGAACGTCGCCGCCGTCTGGAATGTGCGGCCTACACCCAGTTGGCAGATCTTGCCGGGCGACAGGCCGACAAGCTCGCGGCCATCCAATTGCACGGACCCCGAATCGGGCCGCAACTGACCGCCCAAGGCGTTAAAGCAGGTGGACTTGCCCGCGCCGTTCGGGCCGATCAAAGCCAACATCTGGCCCGCTTCCAGCGTGAAAGACACGCCGGCCAGCGCGTCGATGCCGCCGAAGGATTTGCGCAGGCCGGTCACCTGCAAGAGCGCCGGGGCCGTCATCCGCGTGTTCTCCGCAAGCGCGCGGCGGCACCGGCCAGCCCATCGGGAAAGGCCAGCACCAACGCCAGAATCGCCACGCCCAGCACGGCGTGCCAGTACTCCGTGCTGCGCGCCGCCACGTCCTGCAACCAGGTGTAGGATGCGGCGCCCACCAGCGGGCCGGCCAGCGTCTGCACGCCGCCCAGCAGCACCATGACCAGGCCATCTACCGAGCGGCTGACGGCCAACACATCGGGCGCGATGCTGCCCTTCGAGAAGGCATAGAGCGAACCGGCCAGCCCCGCCGCCAAGGACGCTGCGACAAAGCCCGCCCATTGCACGCGCCGCGTGTGCATGCCCAGCGCCTCGGCGCGCAAGGGCGAATCGCGTACGCCGCGCAGCGCATAGCCCAGGGGCGAAAACGCCACCCGGCGCAACCACGCGATGGCGGCGGCGCACAGCCCAAGGGTCACGTAATAAAACCACGGACCTTGCGCCAGCCACGGCGACGGCCACAGCCCGATCAGGCCGTTGCTGCCGCCGGTGACGTCATCCCATTGATACGCCATCGCCCACAAAATCTGCGCGACGGCCAGCGTCAGCATCGCCAGGTAGACGCCCGACAGCCGCACGCAGAACCAGCCGAACAGCAGCGCGCCGAAGGCGGCGGCCAGCGGGCCGAGCAGCAGGGCGGCTTCCATCGGCACCGCCGCCAATTTCAATAGCAAGGCGGCGCCGTACGCGCCCAGGCCAAACCAGGCGGCGTGGCCGAAAGAGGTCATGCCGGCAAGCCCCGTCAGGAAATGCAGGCTGGCCGCGAACAACGCCGCGATCAGGATTTCCGTCATCAGGATGCTCAGGTACGGCCATTGCAGCGCGGCTACGGGCACCAGCGCCAACAGGATCAGCAGCGCGCCATATGCCCATCTGCCCCGCTTGCTTACCGGGGTGATGGGCCGTTCGGGTGCCCCCGTCGGTGTCGTGGGGGCGGGCGGTTTGCCCAGCAGACCCCACGGGCGCACCACCAGCACGACCGCCATCACGGCAAACTCGGCCAGCAGCGTGAGCTTGGACAGGTTGAACACCCAAGGGCCGATGGCGACCTGGCCCAGGAATACAAACACGGCCTTGACCGAGCAGATCAGCAAGGCCGCCAGGAATGCGCCCGGAATCGACCCCAGGCCGCCCACGACGACCACCACGAAGGCGCTGGCAATCACTTCCAGGTCCAGCCCCAGCGTCGCGGGTACGCGCGGCGCGGCCAGCGCGCCGCCCAGGCCCGCCAGGAAGGCGCCTAGCGTGAAGGCCGATGTGAACAGCCACGCCTGGTTCACGCCCAAGGCGGCCAGCATGCTGCGGTTTTCCGCTGCCGCGCGCAGCAGCCGGCCCCAACGCGTGCGCATCAAGAGCAGCCACAACAGCCCCAGCACCACCGGGCCAGCGGCGATCAGCAGCAGGTCATACTCCGGAAAGCGGCGGCCCAGGATCTGGACGGCGCCGGACAAGCCCGGCGCGCGGGCAGAGAACAGGTCTTCCGGCCCCCAGATCGCCAGCGCGGCATCGCCAATGATGAGCACCAGCGCAAAGGTAGCCAGCAGTTGGAAGAGTTCAGGCGCCTGGTACAGCCGCTTGAGCACGAGCCATTCCGCTGCCGCGCCGATCAGGCCGGTGACCAGCGCGGCCAGCAGCAGCCCGGCCCAATAGCCCACGCCATCGCCAAAAGCCGTGGTGAATGTCCACGCAAGATAGATGCCCAGCATGTAGAACGAGCCGTGGGCGAAGTTCACCACGCGCGTCACGCCGAAAATCAACGACAGGCCGGCCGCGACCAGGAACAGCGCGCTGGCGTCGGCCAGCCCGTTCAGCAGCTGCGACAGCAGCCCCGACACGCTCATCAGTTAG
>CAJYKY010000107.1 GCA_913775005.1 uncultured Achromobacter sp. | reverse complement strand
CCCACCATTCGCCGGTGAACGGCGGCGCGTCGACATAGCCCAGGAACAGCGTGCCCTGGACTTCGACTTCACCGCGCGCTGACACCCGCAAGCTTGCGTGGGGCAGCACCGCGCCAGCCGAGCCCGGGTGGCGCACGCCGTCGCCGTTCAGCGTCACCACCGACGCAGCCTCCGGCACGGCGAATGTCGGCACGACCGGCAGTCCCGCCGCTTCAAACAGACGGCGCACGCCCAGCTCATCCGCCGGCCCATCGAGCAAGGCGCAGCGCAGCGTCACGGGCACGCGCGCGCGGCGCTCCTGAAGAAAGGTGGCATAGTCCACCAGCGCTTGCGGCGCGGCCAGAAAGCTTTGCGCGCCGTGATGTTCAAGCTCTTCATGCAAGGCCAGCGGGTCCACGCCCGTGGCGCCCAGCCCAAGATGGCTGCCAGGCAGCGCCACGCACGTCGCGCCCGCGATCAGGCTGGCGTAGGCGCCCATCACGCACTCTTGCAGCGTGGCCATGGGGCGCGTCATCAGATGACGCTTGATGCCGCGCTCGGCCAGCGCATGCGCAAGCGATGCAGCGGCAGTCAGCAGCGCCGGAGCGCTCAGGCAGATGCCGCGGCTCATCTCATCGTTGCCGGTGTCGAAAATGATCTTGGCGGTGCCGTCGGGCAGGGGCGCGCAGTATTGCGCGTCACGCGAGAACAGCGCGTCTCGCACGAACACGCCGTCGCCGCCAGGCAGCGTGATCAGCGGTGACAGCCCTAGCCGGACGAGCCGGGATGTCATCGTGCCTGGCGCAATGATCGTATCCACGCCGCAGCGCTGCATCGCGCTGACAAGCATGCTGTCCGTGGCCAGCGGCGGCAGCGGCACATGCACCACCGGGGCCATCAACGCCGCCAGGTCATCGACGATCGTCCACGGCGTGTTGTCCTGCATGGTCAGCAGCACCTTGACCGACAGCTTTGCATACAGCGCCGCGCGTTCCTGCACATAGGCGCTTAACGCGGCGTAGGACAGCGAGGCGCGCGCCCCGATCGTTGCGGGCCGGTACGTGCTGGTCGCATGCTGCGTCAACACGTTGAAGAGGTCTTGTGCGTTCATGGAAGCCCCGGTAGGGCCGGCGCGGCGCGACGGCGAAAACACCCGCGCGTCCTGATCCCATGTTTGAAGATCGCTGCGGCAAGCGCCGGCATGTCTTCTTATTCGCCGGCGCACGGCGTTTCGTTACCGGATTTCGTTATTGATGCGGGAAAAATCCCTGAGGGCGCGACGTTGCGCTTGGCGGCGCTACCAGCGCAGCACTTTTTGCCCGATCAACATGCCGAGCACACCGCTGAGCAGCACGCCCAGCGTGTACCAGATCGTGGCAAGCAACAGCGATTCTTCGGGGCAGACCAGCAGATAACCCAGCACCCCTTGCGCGCCCGCAAACACGCCGGCAGCAAAGCCGGCAAGGCGCAGCCGCGTCGGCGCCAGACCGCGCATGGCCCATAGCGTGGCCGCCAGTCCGGGCAGCGAAAAGAGCAACACCAACAGTGGGCACGTCAACCAGAGTTGGTCAGCGTTCAGCGAATCAAAGGCATCCGGCGCATCGGACATCGCGGCACCAACGCCACCCATCACAAGCATCGTCAACACCAATGCCCATACCGGCCCGCCCACCCGGGACACCGGCCGGGACAGGCGCTTGAGCATCACCCAGCCGCTGGCCAGCAGCGCCAAGGCATAGGCTGCCGAGAACCATCGACCAGAAAATGAGAGGCTGGGAATGGGCAGGCCATGGGCAGCCAGACCGATACCCAGGCTGGCCGCCAGACCCACCAAGGCGGCCATGCCCAGCCTGCGCGAGACATCGAACGCGGGCGCGGGGCCGGCGCCGGTGGCAAGGAAGTCGACGAAGTCGTCTGTTTTCACTACATGGCTACCTTGACGAGTTGGCTCAGCTTTTTTAACCCACGATGCACTTGCACGCGAATGGCGCCTTCGGTCGTTCCGATCCGGCCGGCGGCCTCCGCCACGCTCAAGCCTTCAAGCTTGGTGAGTTCGATTGCCACGCGTTGCGCCTCGGGCAATTCACCCAGCAAGCCTGCCAGATCCACATGCGGCGCCGTTTCAGCGGCTTCGCCCACCAGCAGCGATTCGTCCACGTCGTCGATGCAATCGTTCAAATCACCATAGCGTCTATTGCGTCGCCAGAAGTCGATGAGCTTGTGACGAGAAATTGCATAGATCCATGCGGACAAGGGCTGTCCAGGGTCATAGCTTGCACGCTGCAAATGCAGTGCGAGCAGGCATTCCTGGACCAGGTCTTCGACGTCGTCCAGACGGCCAGCCATGCGCCGTCGCAAGTACGTGCGAAGTAATCGCGCGATGCGGCCCAGCACATCGCGATAAGCGCTTTCGTCTCCAGCCTGAGCATGCAGCCACAGCGCTCTAAGCTCCGACTCCGCGGTCCCCCAGCGGGCGGTGATATCTCTTGGCATGTTGTTCGCCATTCTGGTCAGCAGCCTGTCCGAACACACGGCTTTGGGCTGATCCATGGCACGCAGTATACGGCTCGCACAACACACGGAAACACAAAAATCGAGTGAGTTATTACTGTTCGTTCAAGTGTCCAGACAGTCACACGAAAACCCAACAGAAACGCGATTCGCCAATTGCAAAGTAACGTCAAGGGCGTAACAAGTGGCCACGCCCGCACGAACTAGTTACGGAAGGCCAAGCGTTTGTCAGGCCACGCGAAGTGTCCACATGGTCACCACGCAACACGCCGGAAATGCATCGCTTTTCATGGTTCTGTTCGCACTTTTTCGACCATCTTGTTGTCGCCACTTCCTTGCTCGCCATCATGACGATTTCGCATCGATTTATGCGCCCCTGCATGCCCTACCTTTTTCTGGTGGTGCTGGCCGGGGTCATCCTGGGTTTGGGTTTGCATGCGATCACGCCTGCGATCGACGTTGCTTCCATCACGGCACCCGCGCCCAGCGCACCACGCAGCATTCTGTGGCCGGCGCTTGGCGGCGGCGCGTCGGGCGTATTGCTTAGCCTGCTGCTGTATCGCTGGCTTGCAGGACCGGGCGGTGTGCGTCGCCGTTTGACGCGCGCCATGCGGCGTGGACAGATCCATCTTGTTTATCAGCCGCTGGTGCAGATGGCGTCTGGCCGCATGGTGGGCGTTGAGGCGCTGGCACGCTGGTCGCACGAAACGCTGGGCGCCATTCCGCCCGAGACGTTTTTCCAGTGGGCCGAGGCTACCGGTCTGGGCCGCAAGCTGACGCGGCATGTCGTGCGCGCCACGTTAAGTGATTTGCAGCACAGGCTGCGCGAAGACGACGGCATCTACGCCAGCATCAACGTCACGCCGCGCGATATCGAAGACCTGAGCTTCGTGCACTTCATGTTGAAGACGACACAGGAGTTCGGCATCTCGCCCAGCCGAATCGTGTTGGAGATCACCGAGTCGCTGGCGTTCATGGTCGATGATCCGCGCAAGCTGATCTCGCAATACCGGCAGGCGGGTTTTCGCGTTGTCATCGACGACTTTGGCGCGGGCTACGCCAACCTCAGCAACCTGCTCACGTGGGGCGCTTGCGGCCTGAAGCTGGACCGCTCTCTGGTGCGCTGGGTCAGCGCCAATGATTGGGCGGCCACCGTGCTGGATTCGGTGTTCGAGATGACTCGCCGTCTGAACATCTATGTGGTGGTCGAAGGCATTGAAACCAAAGAGCTGGCCCGCTATGTGCTGGAACGCGCGCCCGACGCCACGGGCCAGGGCTGGCTGTATGGCCGCCCGTGCCGCGCCGAGCTTCTACAGGCCAGCGCACGCTGCTAGACTGCCTGCTGCCCGTTCGATGGGCCTCACTCTTTCAGGCAGCGATTCATGCGTTTTATCGACACCGAGCAAACACGCGGCGCCCTATCGTTTGACGCCGTGATCCCCGCCCTGCGCAACGCCTTTCGCGACGGCGCCACCGTGCCGGCCCGGCACGTGCATGCCATCCAGTCGGGCGCCGCGCAGGGCACCACGCTGATCATGCCCGCCTGGAACGACGGCGGGTATTTCGGCGTGAAGGTCATCAACATCTTTCCCGAGAACACGCATCAAGGCCTGCCCGGCCTGCACGCGACCTACACGCTGTATCGCGCCACCACCGGCGTGCCGCTCGCGCATCTGGATGGCGACATCGTCACCGTGTATCGCACGGCGGGCGCGGCGGCGCTGGGCGCAGATTACCTGGCACGCAAAGACGCCAGCACGTTGCTGATCGTCGGCTCTGGCCGCATTGCCGGCCTGGTGGCGCAGGCGATGCGCACCGTGCGCCCGATCCAGCGCGTGATGGTATGGAACGTGCGTGCGGCCGGCGCCGAGGCGCTTGCGCAGCAGTTGCGCGAACAGGGCTTTGACGCCCACGCCACCACCGACCTGGAAGCTGCCGCGCGCAGCGCCGACATCATCAGCTGCGCCACGCTGTCCACCGTGCCGTTGATACAAGGCGCATGGTTGCAGCCGGGCGTGCATCTAGACCTGATCGGCAGCTTCAAGCCTGACATGCGCGAGACCGACGTGGCGTGTTTCGATGGCACCACCGTCTATGTAGACACCGATGAAGCGCCCACCAAAGCGGGCGATCTGCTGTCGGCTTTTGAAGCCGGCGTGTTGACGCGCGCAGACATACGCGGGGATCTGCATCAGCTGACAACCGGCCAGCGCCCCGGGCGGCGCAACGATGAAGAGATCACCGTGTTCAAAGCGGTGGGCAGCGCGCTGGAAGACCTGACCATGGCAACGCTGGTCTACGAAGCGGTGGCGGCGCCCCCTATTGAACAGGCGGGCGTGCGCTGATTAAATGACCGGTCGCGCAGTCCAACCTGAAAAATCGTGGAGTAGACCTATGGCGCAGGCACGTTCCATCAGCTTGACGGAGTTTGGCGGCCCTGAAGTTTTGCGGCTGGTGACCACTGACTTGCCCGATCCCGGCCCTGGCGACGTGCAGCTGCGGCAGACGGCCATCGGGTTCAACTACATCGACATCTATCAGCGCGCCGGCAAGTATCCGTTGCCAACGCCAACCGGGCTGGGCCATGAGGCCGCCGGGGTCATCGAACGCGTCGGTGAGGGCGTGACGGATCTGCGTTCTGGCGACCGCGTGGTCTATATGAATGCGGGCGTGGGCGCGTATGCCGACCGGCGCAATGTGCCAGCTGCGAAGCTGGTGAAGATTCCCGACGGCATTTCCGACGACGCAGCGGCGGCCATCTTCTTCAAGGCGATGACGGCGCAGTACCTGGTGAAGAAAACCTATGCCGTGCAGCCGGGCGACATCGTGCTGGTGCACGCGGCCGCGGGCGGCGTTGGGCAGATTCTTTGTTCGTGGGCGAACGCGCTAGGCGCCACCGTCATCGGCACGGCGGGTTCCGCAGAAAAATGCGACGCGGCGCGGGCGGCGGGCTGCCATGCGGCCATCGATTATTCGAAAGACGATTGGGTGGCGCAGGTTATCGATGCCACCGGCGGCAAGAAGGCGCGCGTGGTGTATGACTCCGTGGCCAAGCACACCTTCATGGGATCGCTCGATTGCGCGGCGCCGTTTGGCATGGTGGTGCTGTTTGGCGCGGCGTCCGGGCCGGCTCCGGCGCTCGACACCGAACTGCTGAACAAGAAGGGCTGCCTGTTCCTGACGCGCCCGTCCGTGTTCCCGCACAACGCCGACACGCAGACCTTTCGCGCCAATGCGGCGGACGTGTTTGCCGCCATGCAGAGCGGCGCCGTGCGCGCGAGCATCGGCGCGCAGTATGACCTGGATCACATTGCCGACGCGCATCGCGCTGCTGAAAGCCGCGCCACTATGGGCGCTATCGTGATCAAGCCTTAGGCGATGGTGTTGCGGGCGGTATTGCCGATCACCCGCCGGCCAATTCCGCCGGCAGGTGCTCGCGCATGACTTCAATGAAGCGGCGCAGCCTTGCCGGTTGAAAGCGTGACGGCGCGTAGACCAGAAACACCGGCAAGGGCTCGGCGCGCCATTCAGGCGCCAGATGCACGAGCCGGCCAGCCGCCAGATCGTCCTGCATGACCCAGGCCGATCCCAGCGCCACGCCCAGCCCCAGCACAGCCGCCTTGCGCAAGGCGTGCAGGCCATCGGTGGACAGGCGCGGCTGGATGTCGAAGCATTCCTTCGCGCCCGTCGCGCCATGCGCCAGCTGGACCTCGGTGCGATAGAAGGTGCGCAGCGCCAACCAAGGCAGCCGCGCCAATTCGGCAGGCTGCTGCGGCACCGGCGCCCCCTGCAACAGATCCGGCGATGCGACCACGATGCGCGGCACGTCGCCCAGCTTCACCGCCACGACGGACGGGTCAGTCACCGCACCGACACGGATCGCGCAATCGACGTTTTCAGCGATCAGGTCCGGCATACGATCGTGCAGCAGCCATTCCACCCGCATGTTCGGATAGCGCCGCAGATACCGCGTCAACGGTTCAACGAACTGATCCTGCCCGAACGCATGCGGCGCCACCACGCGCAGCGTGCCGATAGGTTCATCGCCCGCGCCGCGCACCTCGCTTTCAAACGATTGCCACGTGGCAATCAGATCCTTGGCGCGCTCATAACAGCGTTGCCCGTCTTCGGTCAGCCGGATGGCGTGGGTGGAACGTTGCAGCAGGCGCACGCCCATCGTGCGTTCCAGCAATTGCAGACGCCGGCTGACAGTAGGCTGAGTGCCGCCCATTTGCGCGGCTGCCGCCGACAGGCTTCCGGCTTCCACGATGCGCACAAAGGTTTCGATCAGCAGCAGGCGATCGGTGCCGGAGGGGGCATTCAAGGCATCAGGGGAGGGCATAGCGGGAGGCAACGCAGACGTGGTCATACGCCTATCGTATAACGGATGTACCCGTAGGTTGGCTACCAAAACCGGGCCGACACGCCCAGAATTTGCCCCGTACCCGATCCCCTTGGATAGCCATCATGACCTCCCCCTCCGATTCCCCCAGCCTGTCTCGCAGCCTGGTTTTTCTTCTAGCCATCGGCGCCGGCCTGTCGGTCGCGTCGCTGTATTACAGCCAGCCCATGCTGGGCGTACTGGGCGTGGACATCCACGCCAACGCCGAGACGCTGGGCTGGATTCCTACGTTGACGCAGCTAGGCTATGCCTTCGGCATTCTGATGCTGGCGCCCTTGGGTGACCGCCATGACCGCAAGCGCATCATCCTGATCAAGGCGGCCGTGCTGAGCCTGGCGCTGCTGGCCGCCGCCGTGGCGCCGTCCATTGGCGTGCTGCTGGCAGCCAGTTTCGTCGTGGGCGTGTCGGCCACGCTGGCGCAAGACATCGTGCCCGCCGCCGCGCACCTGGCGCCCGCCGAACAACGCGGCAAGATCGTCGGCACCGTCATGACGGGATTGCTGCTGGGCATTCTGCTGTCGCGCGTGGTCAGCGGCTTCGTGGCTGAACAGCTTGGCTGGCGCGCCATGTTCGTGGCGGCAGCCGTCACCATCGTGGCCCTGGGCATGGCGCTGTGGCGTGGCCTGCCGCGCTTTGCGCCCACCGCGCAACTGTCCTACGCCGCCTTGCTCGGTTCGCTGGCGACCCTGTGGCGCCAACACCCGGGCCTGCGCCGCGCTGCGACTGCGCAAGGCTTGCTGTCGTTGGGATTCAGCGCGTTCTGGTCGACGTTGGCGGTGATGCTGCACGGCGCGCCGTTCCATCTGGGCGCAGGCGCCGCAGGAGCATTCGGCCTGGCGGGCGCAGCGGGTGCGCTGGCCGCGCCGCTGGCCGGCCGCGTGGCGGATACGCGGGGTCCGAAGGCCGTCGCCAGTCTGGGTGCCGCGCTGACGATGGTGTCGTTCGCGGCCATGATCTTCCTGCCGCTGCTGTCACCGCATGCTGCACTGTGGTTGATCGCGGGCAGCGCCATCGGTTTTGACCTGGGCATCCAGACCTCGCTGATCGCGCATCAAAGCATCGTCTACGGCATCGACCCCGCCGCCCGCAGCCGGCTCAATGCCATCTTGATGACGGGTGTGTTCATCGGCATGGCCGCCGGTGGCGCGCTGGGCAGCCTGGCGCTGGCGCACTGGGGTTGGACGGGCGTCACCGTGGTGGCGGCAAGCGCAGCGGCGCTGGCTCTGGGCTTGCGGGTCTGGCCCAGTGTCAACCGCAACGGCAGCGCGAGCCACTACGCTGCGTAGGCGACATCGATCCGACCTGCCTGGGCGCCTGCTACCTGCGCCGCCCAGCCACCACGCCGCCCCAGTGTCTTACTGCGGCGGCGTGTTGATTTCGTCGGCCGTGATGATCTCGGCCACCAGCACTTGGCCGGGGCCATCCAGGTAGTATTCCTGCTCGGCCGGTGTGCGCAGTTTCATGAAGGCGTTTTCGCCGATCTGCATCGTGTGGCCGGCGGCCAGTTCGGCGCCGCTCTCACGCATGTAGACCATGATGTTGTTGAACATGTTCGAGTAGTACTCGCCTTCATCATGACCCTGGGCCAGCGCGGCAAAGTCGGGCAGGCCAAAGCGGTCAGCGCCATACGTGCGCATCCACACGCCGTCCACGCCTTCCACTTCGTACTTCACGAAACCGCAGAACAGCATGGTCAGCGGCAGTGAACGCAGCACGTCCAGGCTGTCTTCACCCAGCTCTGCCGGGTCGAACACCCCAGCGGGCAGCGACGTATGCGCATGTTCGTTCAGCACCGCCACGGCGCCCGCGTTCGTCAAGGCGCCAGCCACCGCGGCCAGGGCCACGTACTGCTCCAGCACGTCTTCTTCAAAGCCCGCGTAGTACAGCAGCACATGGCTGGCGTGCCCGCGCACCTGGTCCTTGACCGCCGCGGGATAATGCGCCGGCGCCACGCAGACCTCGACCGATTCCTTGGGGCAAGGCGCGTTAAAGCCCACCAGGCTCACCACATGATTGCCCCAGCCAACCATGCCGAGGAACTCCGGCATGTCCGGCGCGATCTCGGCGCGCGCGTCTTTCATCGACGAGTGATACCCGCGCAGCGCTGCCGTCAATGCCTCCTGGCGGATCGCCAGCGGCCCCGAAAACAGCACCTGAAGACTCAGCGGGTTCTCAATGTTGGGGTTAGCGGTCAGGGCTTGCGTGTCCGCAGAATCTTCCTTGCGGCCAAAGAAACGGGAAAAGATGCTCATGGGTATCAAAGGCGTAAAAAAAAACGGGGCCAGTATACGTTTGCCCTTTTGCTGAACACGCCGTTGTCGTGATTGGACACATTTCTCACCGCGCGCCGACTACTCGGCAAAAGCGTCCGGGCCAAGGCACTGCGCCATGTAATCAATGAACGATTTGATGCGCGACGAGATCGCCGTGTTGCGGTAGTACACCGCGTTGATGGGCTGCCTGACGTCCTGCGTCTGCTTGACCAGCAGCTGCTGTAACGCGCCCGAGCGGCGGTCCCCGCGCGTCATGAAGTCAGACAGGCACACCACACCGCCATCGTTCAAGGCCAGCTGACGCAAGGTTTCGCCGCTGAACGCGCGCACCTCGGGTTTGATGTGCAGCGCCTGGCCGTCGGCATCCAGCAGCGGCCATTCATTCAGCGATTCCAGCTGCGAAAAACCCAGCAGCGTGTGCGACGCCAGATCCGCCACGCGCTTGGGCGTGCCGTGCTGCGCCAGGTAGCCGGGGCTGGCCAGCACACGTACGCGGCTGTGGCCCAACAGCACCGCATGCAGCGATGAATCCTTCAAGCGGCCGATACGAATCGCCAGATCGGTGCGGCGCTCCAGCAGGTCGATATTGCCTTCGTTGCTGTTGAGCTCCAGCTCCACCTGCGGATACCGCTTGCGATAGCCGGGCACCAGCGGCGCGATCACGTGCAGCATGAAGGGCGACGCGGCATCCACCCGCAACAGCCCCGCCGGCTGGTTGCGCCGCACGTTCATCAGCTCTTCGGTTTCCTCCACAGACGCAATGATGCGGCGCACCTGCTCCAGATACGTCTTGCCTTCTTCGGTCAGCGCCAGCCGGCGCGTCGTCCGGCGCATCAGCGTGGTCTGCAACTTCTCTTCCAGCCGGCTCATCGTGCGGCTGGTAGCGGAAATGGTCTGCCCCAGCACGTCGGCAGCGGCCGTGATCGAGCCGCTGTCCACGATGGCGATAAAGACCTGCATTTCGTCGAGTGTGGTTTTCATATTTGACGTTGTAGCAAAAGTCTTTCGCGGATATTGGACTTTTTCATCAAGTATCCGGGCGGCACACTGGCAATCATTCCCTGGCCCATGCGCCGGGTATCGCACAACCCTTCTGGAGTTTTACATGAGCATTCCCGCATTTGGCGTTGGCACGTTCCGCTTGCAAGGCCAGGTCGTCATCGACTCGGTGCGCAACGCGCTGGACGTCGGATACCGCGCGATCGACACCGCGCAAATCTACGAAAACGAGGCCGACGTCGGCCAGGCCATCGCCGAGTCCGGCGTGCCGCGCGACGAGCTGTTCATCACCACCAAGATCTGGGTGCCGAACTATGGGCAGGACAAGCTGGCCGCGAGCCTGAAAGACAGCCTGGCCAAGCTGCGCACCGACTACGTGGACCTGACGCTGATCCACTGGCCCGCCCCGGGCAACGGCGTATCGATCGCCCAGACCATGACGGCGCTGGCCGAGGCCAAGGCGCAGGGGCTGACCCGCCAGATCGGCATTTCGAACTTCCCCATTGCGCAAACCCGCGAAGCCATCGCCGCCGTGGGCCGCGAGCAGATTGCCACCAACCAGATCGAGCTCAGCCCCTATCTGCAAAACGCCGCGCTGACTGCGTTCCTGAAGGAACAGGGCATCACGGTCACGTCGTACATGACGCTGGCGTATGGCAAGGTGCTGCGCGACCCCGTCATCAACGAGATCGCGCAGCGGCACAACGCCACCGCCGCGCAGGTAACGCTGGCCTGGGCGCTGCAACTGGGCTATTGCGTCATCCCGTCATCGACCAAGCGCGACAACCTGGCCAGCAATCTGCTTGCCCAGCAACTGCGCCTGACGGACGAAGACATGACGCAGATCGCCGCGCTGGAACGCAATGGGCGCGAAGTCAGCCCGGAGGGGCTGGCGGCGGTGTGGGACTGATCAACCGCTTGCCTGGCGCTTCGCGCATGATCGCCACAAACGCGTCGATGGACGGATTCGGGTTGTCCGGATGGCGGGCCGCGGCCAGTTCCGCGCGGAATGCGCCCGGCCCGCGTATGCCCACATAGGACAGCACGTCCATGCGCATACGCGCCAGCGAGGCCGGCACCACAGCCGCGCCAAAGCCCGCTTCGACCAGCGTCAGAATGGTAGGAATCATGCTTTCCTGCACGATGTTGGCGGGCTTGCCCGCAGCTTCTACCATCTGCCGGAGCACCTGACTGAAATAGCGCGACCGATCCCGCGCATAGCCGACCAGCGGCAGGTCCAGCACCTGCAGCATCGTCACCCAACGCTTCATCGCCAATGGGTGATCGCTGCGCAGCGCCAACACCATCGGCTCGGAATACAGCGGCACCGGCGCAAGATCGGCGTCGGCGAACGGCGGCCGCAGCAAGGCCAGATCCAGCCGGCGCTGGTGCAGGGCGTCCGGCATCTCACTGGAATTCATTTCTTGTAGGTCCAGCATCACGCCGGGGTAGCGCTGCCGAAACGCGAACAAGGCTTGCGGCACGTTGGAATATGCGGCGCTGGGCGTCAGGCCTATCGTCAGCTGACCGGCATTGCCGCTGGCCGCCTGACGCACATGGCGCAGCGTAGCCTCGTGTTCGGCGGCCATCAGCCGGATGCGGCGTTGCAGTTCGGCACCCGCCGACGTCAGCCGCACCGACCGCGTCGTGCGCTCAAGCAGCTGCACACCCATTTCCTCTTCCAACTTGCGCACGCTTTGGCTCAAGGGAGGCTGGCTCAGATGCAGGCGCTGCGCCGCACGGCCAAAGTGCAGCTCGTCGGCCACGACGGCAAACACCTGAAGCAACCGGCTGTCGATCAACATTTATTTTCCTAACGAATCAATAACGCGAGAATAAGGTATTAGACAACTGAATCACCGGTTTCCTACTATGCGCTCACAATTCAACGCCGGGGTCGCCCCTGGATACTCAAGGGGAATGCCATGCGCAGAACTACCGCAACCATCAAACTGCTGGCCGGCGCCTTTGCCACCAGCCTGTCACTGGCCAGCGCCAGCGTCGGCGCACAGACCGCGTATCCGGCGCAGGCGATCAAGTTCATCGTGCCTTATGCGGCAGGCGGCAGTTCCGACACGCGGTCGCGCCAATTGGCGCAAAAGCTGAGTGACTCGCTGGGCGTGCCGGTGGTGGTGGACAACAAGCCAGGCGCCAGCGGCAATATCGGCACCAGCCAGATCGCCACCGCCAAGCCCGACGGCTACACCATCGGCCTGGGCAACTTCGCGCCGCTGGCCGTGAATAAGGCGCTATACACCATGCCGTTTGATCCTGCGCGGGACCTCGCGCCCGTGGCCTTGATCGAACTGGGTCCGATGGCATTGGGCGTGAACGACAAGTCGCCCTACGCCAACCCGGCCGCCCTGATCGAGGACGCCAAGCGCAACCCCGAAAAACTGAATTACGCCTCGACCGGCGCAGGCAGCGCCTCGCACCTGAGCACCGAGCTGTTCAAGGAACAGGCAGGCATGAACGCCACCCACGTGCCGTATCGTGGCGGCGCGCCGGCCGTCAATGATCTGATCGCTGGCAATGTGGACTTCTACATCGAGCTGCCTAGCCTCTTCCTGCCGCACACCACCGGTGCCAATCCGCGCCTGAAGATGCTGGCCGTGGCCGCCGACAAGCGTGTACCGGGTCTGCCCGATGTGCCCACGTTCAAGGAATTGGGCTTGCCGGAGATGGTGGTGTCGAACTGGTTTGGCGTCGTCGCGCCCGCCGGCACTCCGCCTGATGTCATCAAGACGCTGAACGAACACATCAACCGTGCGCTGCAAGACAAGGCGTATCGCGACGTCGTCGAATCGCAGGGCGGCGAGGTGGCAGGCGGCACACCGGAGCAATTCAGTGCCTTCATCGCCGGCGAAAGCGCGCGCTGGACGCAGCTGATCAGCCAAAAGCAGATCAAGGTTCAATGATGCAGGACGCGCACGCAGCATGGTCCCGCAGCAAAGACGACGAGGTGATCCGGGCCTGGGTGTGGCTGGCGGAACCGCCGCGCACCCAGGCTGAGGAAGGCGCGCGCGGCGCGATGACAGGCGTAGGGTTTGGCGTCAAGGATGTGATCGATGTGGCGGGTATGCCCACGCGGTCCGGCTCGCTGGCCACATCAGCCCAACCTGCGCGCCACGACGCCACCTGCGTGGCCCAACTGCGCGCGGCGGGCGCCGTGCCGATAGGCAAGACGGTCACGGCAGAATTCGCCTATGTCACACCCGGCCCTACGCGCAACCCCTGGCGTATCACGCATACGCCGGGCGGCTCATCCAGCGGATCGGCGGCCGCCGTCGCAGCGGGCATGGTCGATATTGCGTTGGGCACGCAGACAGGCGGATCGATGATCCGGCCGGCAGCGTTCTGCGGCGTAGTGGGTTTCAAGCCCACTTTCAACCGCGTGCATCGCCAAGGCATGCACGTGCTATGCGACACGCTGGACACGATCGGCTGGTTCAGCCGCAACGTCGCGCAGTCGCAGACGGTGGCGTCGGTGTTGTTGCCTTGCGCGGCGGACGGGGGCTTGGCTGCGGCGGCGGTGCCGGCTTCTGCTAAGACTGCCTCAACGACAGCGCTGCTGCCGACATCCACGCGCGCACCGCGCGTGGCACTGCTGGCTTGCGAGGCCATCGGCCCGCTGGACGCAGCGTCGCGGCGCGCGCTGGACGAATGCGGCGCGCAACTACGCGAGCAGGGTGCTACGTTGGTGTCGCCCGCGTTGGACGACGATTTGAAATCGCTGCTACACCTGCACGCGCAGATCATGCATGCTGAGCTGGCGCGCGGGCTGTTGCCCTACTCGCTAGGGGAAGACGCGCATCGGCTATCGCCGGTGTTGCTAGACGCCGTGAAGCGCGGTCTTGCGATTTCCTATGCGGACTATGTGCATTGCCAGCAAGCGCGCGAGCGGCTGTCTCAGCAATGGCGGGCGCGCTTTGGCGATATAGATTTCATCATCACGCCCAGTGCAGCCGGCCCGGCACCTGAGGGCTTGGCGTCAACCGGCTCATCGTTATTCAATCGAGTCTGGTCCCTGTTGGGCTGGCCCGCGTTGCATCTACCAAGCGGAAAAGACGCGAATGGCTTACCCGTAGGCGTGCAGTGGGTCGCTCGGCCAGACGAGGATCACGCCTTGCTGGGCTGGGCGGCGCGCTGGCATGGGTCGGCTACGTCGCACTCGTCGGATCCATCCTCCCCCGCGTAACGGCTCGCGCAGCGGGCGGCCTGCAATAGCATCCATTCACTGCCCGGCGGGCCCAGCAGTTCCAGTCCCACGGGTGCACCGGCAAGCGTGAAGCCGATGGGCACGCTAATGGCAGGCAGGCCCGTCACCGCTGCCAGCAAGCCGTTGCCGCCGCGTTGCGCTTCGCCCAAGCGCACCGGGGCGCTGCGCACGGTGGGATAAGCCAGCACATCCAGCGCGCCGGACGTCAGCGCCGACAACACGTCTTCACGAATGGCCTGAGCGCGGGCCAGCGCCGCCGCGCGTCCTTGGCCGCCCGGGTCGCGCAGCGCGTGGCGCTCGGTCAGGATTGGCATCACTTCAGGATGCGGATAGCCGGCATCCAGGATGTCGCCCAGGCTGCGCACGGGCAAGCCGGCGTGGCGCAAGAAAGCATCGAGCGCGTCACGGAATTCGTAGCCGGTGACGTTCGCCGCCATCAGCCGCGCGTCATCGAGCGCCAGGCTTGCCGCGCCCACGTGCGCGCCTGCTGCGCGCCAACGGGCCAAGGCGGCGTGGACGTGGGCGCTGATCTGCGCCTGTTCGGCGTCTTCGCCGAACAGGGCGTTGACGGTGCCGATGCGCCAGGACGCGTCGGGGCGCACGGGCCTTGTTGCGCGAATGGCAGAGCTTTCAAGGTTTGCGGCGCTGCCTCGATCACCCGCCGAAGCATCGTGCTGAGCGCCCGGCTCGCCACCTGGCCATGCGTCATCACTCGCGCCCCACAGCGCTTCCCACAAGCATTCCAAATCGTCCACGCATCGGGCCATCACGCCCACCGTATCCAGCGTGGGCGACAGCGGCACCACGCCTTCGGTGCTGCATCGCCCTGCCGTGGGACGCAAGCCGTACACCTGATTGAACGCCGCCGGGATGCGGATTGAGCCGCTGGTGTCGCTGCCGATCGCCGCCGCCGCAAATGCGGAGGCGACCGCGACCGCGCTGCCGCCGCTGGAGCCGCCCGGCACGCGCGCGGCGTCGTAGGCGTTGCGCGTGCGGCCCGACAGCGACGACACGTTGGTGATGCCGCAAGCGAACTCATGCAGCGTGGTTTTGCCCAGCACGAT
>CAJYKY010000106.1 GCA_913775005.1 uncultured Achromobacter sp. | reverse complement strand
CTGCGCAGCAGCTGGCCGCGGAACGTGAGGTCGGTGATAGTGATCAGCGACACCAGCGCGGTGTTCTTCATCAGCTCGATCAGCAGGTTGCCCGCGGGCGGCAACATCGCCGGCAGCGCCTGTGGCACGACGATGCGGCGCATGATCTGCGCACGCGTCAAGTTCAGCGCCACGCCGGCCTCGCGCTGACCCGGCGGCACGGCGCGGATGGCGCCCCGCACCACTTCCGCGCCATAGGCGCCCGCATTCAGCGCCAGCACCACGATGCCGACCAGCATCGCTGGCAACTGCACGCCAAAAAGCGGCAGCACGAAGTAGAACCAGAACAACTGCACCAGCGCGGACGTGCCGCGAAAGACTTCGACGTAGATCGATGCCAGCCACCGCACGGGCCGCAGCGGCGACAACCGCCCGATGCCGGACGCCAGTGCCAGCGGCACCGCCAGCACCACGGCGCCCGCCATGATTTGCAGCGTGACGCCCAGCCCTTCCAAAAGCGGCGGCACCAGCGTTGCGATGTGTTCAGAAATGAGCTGCATGGGCTCGCCCCTTATTGACCGGCGCAGAGCTTGTCAGCCGTCACCCCTTGGGGCAGCTCCGCTTCGGTGAACCCGAAAGGCGCCACCAGCTTCTTGTGCTCGTCGGTGCCGATGAACTTGGCCAGCTCGGCGTTGAAGGCGTCGGCAAAGGCCTTGTCGTCGGTGCGGAACGCATACGCGCCATAGCCGCGCACGCCCTTGCCGTCGATCACTGGATCGGTGAACGGGTCGGCCTTTTCCAAGCCGCTGCCCGCTTGCGTCTTGCCCATCAGGTCATTGATGGTCAGCGCGGTGGCCGCATAGGCATCCGCGCGGCCCGCCTGCACGCCGGACAGCGCGCTGACGGCATCGGGAAACACCACCATCTGGCCCGACGGAATATTCACCTTCTGGGCGTAGTCCCCTTCAATAGCGCCGACCACCACGCCCAGCTTGGCGTCGGGGTTCTTCACCACGTCTTCATAGCTGTGCAGGTTTTTCGGATTGCCCTCTTTGACCAGGAAAGCCTCGCCCACGCCGTAGGTCGGGTTCGAGAAGGCCACCTGCTGGCAACGCTCGGGGGTGACATACATGCCGGCGGCGATGATGTCGAAGCGCTTGGCGGCCAGGCCGGGAATCAGCGAGCCGAATTCAGTCAGCACGCCTTCCACCTCATTCACGCCCATGCGCTTGAGCACGATGCGGGCGATCTCGACGGATTCGCCCGTGACCTTGGCTTCCTTGCTGTCCATGTAGGCAAACGGCGCCTCGTTGGCGTAGCCGATGCGGATCTTGCCCGCCGCCTTGGCCGCTTCCAGCGTGTTGGCGGCTGCCGGGGACCCGCTGGCCGCCGGCGCGCCTTTATCGCCGCCCGAGTCGGAACATGCGGCCAACAATCCAAGGCTGATCACCGCCAACAAACGTCTGGATCGATACAAGGTCATGAATAATTTCTCCCGTATTTATTTCTAGGTACATGGCTTCGCTAAAAATAATACGCTAAGAAATGATTTCGACACTAATCAATAATGCGCAAAAAAGCAGGCCTAAGCCTGCTTTTAGGGACTGATCCCCCTATGGGGAGTCAGCAAATGTTACGAAGCGTAGAAATCCCCGCAAGACGCCTACTGCGCGTACGAAAAACGCCCGTTTTTGACGACGCCCATCACGCGCGCACGTTCATCAAACCCTTGATGGTTGTCTTTCGAGATGTTCAACACGCCATTGGGCACGACCAGATCCCGGGTGTTTTCCAGCGCGTCGCGCAGCGCATGGCGGAACTCCGGCGTGCCCGGCTTGGCACCCGTTTTCAGTGCGCGCGTCACGGCAGAATCCAGCAGCATCCAGGCGCCGTAGGCATCACCGGCGAACTGGGTCAGCGTGTTCTTCCCGTACTGCCCTTCGTACTTATCCGCGAAGGCCACGGCCACCTTCTTCACGGGGTTGTCGTCCGGCAGTTCGCGCGCGACCACGCCAGGGCCGGTCGGGAACAGGGTGCCTTCCACATCCTTGCCGCCCACTTGCAGGAATTCCAGCGTGCCGATGCCGTGCGTCTGGTAAATGGCGCCGGTGTAGCCGCGTTCCAGCAGCGTTTTCTGCGGCAAGGCCGAGGGCGTGCCAGCCCCGGCAATCAGCACCGCATCCGGCTTGGCAGCGATGACTTTCAGCGCCTGGCCCACCACCGAGGCATCGGTACGCTGAAAACGCTCTTGCGCCACGATCTTCAAGTCGTTGCTGGCCGCAGCGCTAGCCGCCGCGCTAAATTCCTTCCACCAGCTGTCCCCATAAGAATCCGCAAAGCCGATGAACGCCACGTTCTTCAGCCCCTTCTTCTTCATGTCTTCGACCAGCACCGTCGCCATCAGCGAATCGTTCTGCGGCATCTTGAAGGCCCAGGCGCGCTTGGGATCGGACAGCGGCTCGACGATGACGCTGGAGGCAGCCAGCGCGATCATCGGCGTCTGCGTTTCGGCCAGCACGTCCAGCGCGGCCAGGGCGGCGGCGGTGGTGTTGGGGCCGACGATGGCGTCCACCTTGTCTTCCGAGGTCAGCTTTCGCAGGTTCTTCACCGCGCGGCTCACGTCCGTGCCATCGTCCAGCACCACGTAGCGCGCCGGCTCGCCGCCCAGTGTGCTGGGCCACAGCCGGATCGCGTTATTGGTCTGGATGCCGATAAACGCGGCAGGTCCGGTCGTGGACACGTCCACACCAATCACGATTTCGGCCTGCACGGACCAGGCGGGAATGGCCAACGCGAGGGCGCAGGCGGTGCGAAGAAATTTGCGAGACATGACAGCGGCTCTTGGTAGGGGTGTAGAGAGATGGCGCTATTTTGCCTGATTGAATATCGGCCCCGGCTGACCACGGGCAAGACCGGTTGCCGATTACATCGGCTTGCCGTTGCACACCGCTGGATTCCGCGCCGGGGCCGGGTGCTCGCCGTATCATCGTCGATGCTGCCTCAGGCAACGCGCCCCCATCGCGGGGCTCGCCTTCCTGCACCGGACGCGCGCCCTACCGGCCGCGTCCCCTTTCTATAAGGAGTCACCATGAAGAAAACCGCATCCGCCGCCTGGTCGGGCGATCTGAAGACGGGCAAAGGCACGATCTCCACCCAGAGCGGCGCGCTCAAGGCCCAGCCCTACGGCTTCAACACGCGCTTTGGCGACACGCCGGGCACGAATCCCGAAGAGCTGCTGGGCGCGGCCCATGCCGGCTGCTTCACGATGGCGCTGTCGAACATCCTGTCTGAATCCGGCATGGTGGCGACCAGCCTGGATACCAAGGCGGAAGTTACGTTGGACAAGGTGGACGACGGCTTTTC
>CAJYKY010000105.1 GCA_913775005.1 uncultured Achromobacter sp. | reverse complement strand
GCCACCGAACTTGTTCGACAGAACGGTCGTGATCGCTGCCGTCAACGTCGTTTTGCCGTGGTCAACGTGACCAATCGTACCCACGTTCACGTGCGGCTTGGTACGTTCAAACTTGCCTTTTGCCATGATCTCTATCCTTTAACTTTCAAGGAAACTTGAATCCGCCAGGCCACCCGGATGAGTGGACCTGGCCAGGGTTATTTACTTGGCCCGAGCGGCGATGACTTCGTCAGCGACGTTCTTGGGAGCCTCGGAGTAATGCTTGAATTCCATCGTGTACGTGGCACGACCTTGCGTCAACGAACGCAGGTTCGTGGCGTAACCGAACATCTCGGCCAGGGGCACTTCAGCCTTGATGGTCTTGCCGCCACCAACCATGTCGTCCATACCTTGGACCATGCCGCGACGCGAGGACAGATCGCCCATCACGGTACCAGCGTAGTCTTCCGGCGTTTCGACTTCGACGGCCATCATCGGTTCCAGCAGCACGGGGCTAGCCTTGCGCATGCCGTCCTTGAACGCCATGGAGCCGGCCATCTTGAACGCGTTTTCGTTCGAGTCCACATCGTGGTACGAACCGAAGAACAGCGTGACCTTGACGTCCACGACGGGGTAACCCGCCAGGATGCCCGACGGCAGCGTTTCCTGGATGCCCTTGTCCACTGCGGGGATGTATTCGCGAGGAACCACACCGCCCTTGATGGCGTCCACGAATTCGTAGCCACCGCCAGGAGGCAACGGCTCGACCTTCAGGACAACGTGACCGTACTGACCGCGACCGCCCGACTGCTTGACGAACTTGCCTTCGATTTCTTCGCAGACCTTGCGGATCGTTTCGCGGTAAGCCACTTGCGGCTTGCCGACGTTCGCTTCCACGCCGAATTCGCGCTTCATGCGGTCGACCAGAATTTCCAGGTGGAGCTCGCCCATACCGGAAATGATGGTTTGGCCGGATTCTTCGTCGCTGCGCACGCGGAACGACGGATCTTCCTGAGCCAGACGCGACAGCGCCAGACCCATCTTTTCTTGGTCAGCCTTCGACTTCGGTTCCACGGCCTGCGAAATCACGGGCTCGGGGAAGATCATGCGTTCGAGCAGGATGTGGGAGTCGATGTCGCACAGCGTTTCGCCGGTGGTCACGTCTTTCAGACCCACCACAGCGGCGATGTCGCCTGCCAACACTTCCTTGATTTCTTCGCGGTTGTTCGCGTGCATCTGCAGAATGCGGCCGATACGTTCCTTCTTGCCCTTGATGGGGTTGTAGACCGTATCGCCCGATTTCAGAACGCCCGAGTACACACGCACGAAGGTCAATTGACCCACGAACGGATCGCTCATCAGCTTGAATGCCAGCGCCGAGAACTTCTCGTCGTCGTTGGCTTCACGCGTGACCGGATTGCCATCGTCGTCCTGGCCGTCAACCGCGGGGATGTCCACGGGCGAAGGCAGGTAGTCGATGACCGCGTCCAGCATGCGCTGCACGCCCTTGTTCTTGAAGGCGGTGCCGCACAGCATCGGCTGGATTTCGCCAGCGATGGTGCGTTGACGGATGGCCAGGTTGATTTCGGCTTCGTCCAAGGAACCCGTTTCCAGGTACTTGTTCATCAGCTCTTCCGACGACTCAGCGGCGGCTTCAACCAGCTTCTCACGCCATTCGTTAGCTTGCGCTTCGAGTTCGGCGGGGATGTCGTGGTAGTCGAACTTGATGCCTTGGCTGGCTTCGTCCCAAATGATCGCCTTCATCTTGACCAGGTCGACCACGCCTTGGAACGTGTCTTCAGCACCGATCGGGATCACGATCGGCACGGGATTGGCGCGCAGGCGGTTCTTCAGCTGGTCATAGACCTTGAAGAAGTTGGCGCCGGTGCGGTCCATCTTGTTGACGAAAGCCAGACGCGGCACGCCGTACTTGTTGGCTTGGCGCCACACGGTTTCGGACTGGGGCTGAACACCGCCCACCGCGCAGTAGACCATGCAAGCACCGTCCAGGACGCGCATGGAACGTTCCACCTCAATGGTGAAGTCCACGTGACCCGGGGTGTCGATGATGTTGATGCGGTGTTCGGGATAGTTCTTCGCCATGCCACGCCAAAACGCCGTCGTAGCAGCCGACGTAATGGTGATGCCACGCTCTTGCTCTTGCTCCATCCAGTCCATGGTGGCTGCGCCATCATGCACTTCGCCAATCTTGTGATTGACACCGGTGTAGAACAGGATACGTTCGGTCGTGGTGGTTTTCCCTGCATCGATGTGCGCAGAGATACCAATGTTGCGATAGCGCTCGATCGGGGTTTTGCGGGCCATGGTGGATTAGTCCTTAAATTACCAGCGGAAATGGCTGAAGGCCTTGTTGGCCTCTGCCATCTTGTGCGTGTCTTCGCGCTTCTTCATCGCGGCGCCACGACCTTCAGCGGCGTCGATCAGTTCGCCAGCAAGACGCAGATCCATCGATTTTTCGCCACGCTTCTTAGCGGCTTCACGGAGCCAACGCATAGCCAGGGCCAGGCGGCGCACGGGGCGCACTTCAACCGGCACTTGGTAGTTGGCACCGCCAACGCGGCGGCTCTTCACTTCGACGATCGGCTTGATGTTGTTGATCGCCAGGCTGAACACCTCGATCGGCTCTTTGCCGGTCTTGGTGGCGACTTGCTCGAGGGCGCCGTAAACGATGCGCTCGGCGACGGCCTTCTTGCCGTCCAGCATGACGACGTTCATGAACTTGGCGAGCTCGACGCTGCCGAACTTGGGATCGGGCAGAATCTCGCGCTTGGGTACTTCGCGACGACGGGGCATTGTTGCTTCCTTGTGTCTGTTCAGTTGAACCGTGTTTCATTACACGGCCATGGCCGCCCATTTGGGACGACCCCTTACGTGCCGCGCTCCATCCCAAAAAAACCGGAGGGCGCGGTCGCACTTCCCTAGTGACGGACTTCCGCCACGCGGGGGTACTGCTGACTCGTTATTAAGCCTTCTTCGGGCGCTTGGCGCCGTACTTCGAGCGGGCTTGCTTACGATCCTTGACGCCTTGCAGGTCGAGGGAACCGCGCACGATGTGATAACGCACACCGGGCAAGTCCTTCACACGACCGCCACGCACCAGAACCACCGAGTGCTCTTGCAGGTTGTGGCCTTCACCGCCGATGTACGAAATGACTTCGTAACCGTTGGTCAGACGCACTTTGGCAACCTTACGCAGAGCGGAGTTCGGCTTCTTGGGGGTGGTGGTGTACACGCGGGTGCACACGCCGCGGCGTTGCGGGCAGTTTTCGAGCGCGGGGCTCTTGCTTTTGATGATGCTGACTTCGCGCGGCTTGCGCACGAGTTGGCTAATGGTAGGCATGACCTTTGAAATCCCTTTTACGTACCACTGGTAAGTACTTGCGTACTCGTCTCCTCAAAGGATGAACTTTTCGGAGAAGGCAGTTCGCGCAAAACCGCCTCAAACGTTCAAATACGTAAAAGAGCGGGCTTGCCAACAAACCATGACAAACGCACAAAACTGGATGCGGCCGGGGCAGTCAGGGCTTGGCCGAAAGATGTACCGTGGGCTTTTCAAAAACAAAGGCTCGTGACGCACCCTGTTTGTTGTCAGCCGGCAAGTACCGGACAAGTCTTGAACTGTTTACCTTTTAGCGTACAGATTTTGCGCGCGAAATAAAGCAGTAAGCCCTTTAGCATAACTGAGATCAAGGCGTACTGTCAAAGAAATTTGTAAGCCCCAACACGTCGCGCGTTGCCGGCAAAAAGCCGGCAGTTAGGCGCGGGTCGTGAAAAATGGGGCCATGTATCGAGGCATTTCCGCGCAGGCCAGATCCGCGCCCTGGCTGCGGGTCCGGACCTGCTTGCGGGACCGTCCTTCGAAGGACGGCGCTCTACTGATCGGCGAACAAGTAGCCGCTGCCGTACACGGTGCGGATCGGCAACATCACGCCGGCCAGTTCGGCCTTGCGTCGCAGGCGGCTGACGATCACGTCGATGCTGCGCGAGCCGCTGGAGCGCACGCCGCCTCCTTCGACCCGCAGTTCGTCGCCAAGTTCCGAACGCCCCACCGCCCTGCCCGCCACTTCCAACAGCGAGCGCACGATCAACCGTTCATTGGCCGACAAAGATATCGTCGCCCCCGACGGCGCGGCGAGTGTCCAGCCCTGATCACGCAATTCCCATTGGCCACCGACCGATTCGTCGACGATGGGGTTGTCCTGCCCGGCGGGCAAGCGGCGCGCAAGCGCCAGCATGATGCATGCAAGTTCGCGCGGATCCTGCGGTTCGGTCAGGCAGGCGTCCGCGCCGCTTTGCAGGCAACGCAGACGGGTTTCGACCGACATGCCGCGGCCCGTCACCACAATTCCCATCGGAGACGAACCGTGCAGGCGGGCCACGAGTGCGTACCCGATTTCGCCCAGCGTCCCTACATCCAGGACCACGGCATCGTAGACACCGCTATTGAGCAATCCGAACAGTTCAAGTGATGTCGAGCAGCCCCGGGCGGAGATCCCGGCTTGCAACAAGGCGGAGACGGCAGTGTTTCGCACCATCTCGTCCGGCGACATCATCAGTATGCGCAATTGATTCATAGCTCTTTCCACCTCTAACTAACCCTGCCCCGCTCGGCCGGCTTTGTGGCGGGTAAGTGGGACAGTTGAGACAGTGTGGCGTCTTGTTGCGCAACAACTCCAGTCAAGATTCGTTAACTTTGCAATGTTTGACAGTGTTTGCCATAACGTTGCCAGCGTCCCCAATCCGCGAGTTATCATTCGTTTACACAATTTGCTCACCCTCTTGCAGTAGGGCGCCACAGGGCGCGCTTGCGTGGCAAACCTTCGCGAGACTACGTCTGATGAAAATCGCGTCGCTGGAAGACGACCTTGACCAAGCGCGGCGTATCCAGCAAGTGCTGACCGCCGCGGGATATACCTGCACCAGCTATCACCAAAGCCGTGACTTGCTGGCCGCGTTGCGTACCGAGCAATTCGATCTGGTGCTGCTGGATTGGCACCTGCCCGACATCGATGGCGACGATGTGGTGCGTTGGTTGCGCGCCAATATCGGCGGCCGGATTCCCGTGATCTTCCTGACCAATCGTTCCAGCGAGGACGACCTGGTGGAAGGCCTGCGCGCCGGCGCCGATGACTACATCGTCAAACCGCTGCGTCCGCTGGAGCTGCTGGCGCGCGTGGCGGCCCTGCTGCGGCGCAGTCAGATCGCCGAACCGGCCAACGACACGTTCGACGTCGCGCGCTACCGCATCGAACCCGCCGCTCGCACGATCCTGCTTGACGGCGTGGCCGTGTCGCTCGCCCCCAAAGAATTTGAACTGGCGCTGCTGTTCTTTCGCAACCTGGGCCGGCTCATGTCGCGCGACGTGCTGGCTGAATGCGTGTGGAACCGGGAAATCCCCGCCACCTCGCGCACGCTGGACACGCACCTGTCGAACATTCGCCAGAAGCTTCAGCTGCGGCCCGAACACGGCGTGCGCCTGAGCTCGTCCTATGCGCTTGGCTACCGGCTGGAACTGATCAGCGCCGCAGAAGACAGCGCCGCCAGCCCATCCTGACACGACGCCGCCCTTTTCCGGAGATTTGATCGTCATGAGCCGCCGTCGCGCGCTTTTTTCGCCTGTCCTGCCGCCCGCGTTGCTGCTCGCCTGCACCTTGTTATCCGCGCCCGCGCATAGCCAGCCGGCCGGTGCGCTGGGCGATGACTTCATCTATCGCGTCCGCCAGGGCGACACGCTGATCAACCTTGCCACGCAATACACGCGCAACCAGGCCAACTGGGCGCAGTTGCAGACGCTGAACAAAGTGGTCACGCCTGAACTGCTGCCCATCGGACTTGAGCTGCGTATTCCGCTGTCGATGATTCCGGTGCGCGCTGCGCCCGCGCGCGTTGTCCACGTAAGCGGACAGGCCAACATCAGCGGCAAGTCGCTGCAAACCGGCGCGAGCGTTGACGAAGGCAGCACGGTCGTCACCTCGCCCAATGGCTTTGTGACGCTGGAACTGGCCGACGGATCCAAGCTCACCTTGCCGGCCGACGGTGCGGTTGAACTCAAGCGCCTGCGCCAATTCGAAGGCACGGCGCTGACCGATTCCGTGATTCAGGTGCAGCGTGGCAGCGTGGAATCCACCGTCGCGCCCACCGGACAAGGCGTGGGCCGCTTTGAAGTGCGCACCCCCGTGGCCGTGACTGGCGTGCGCGGCACGCGTTTTCGCGTGCAAAGCGGCGCGGGCGGCGTGCATAGCGAGGTGCTGGAAGGCAGCGTGCGCCTGCAAGCGCACGCTCCCGGATCCGCACCGGCCAAACCCGTCGCCGTTGCGCGCGGTTTCGGCGCTGCCGTCAGCAACGACGGCAGCGTGTCCGGCGTGCGCGAACTGTTGGCAGCGCCGCAGCTTGGCGCCCCCCAACGCGCGGGCGGCGGCGGATGGACCACCGCATTCGCACCCGTTGCCGGCGCACAGGGCTACCTGGTGCGCGTCTCGCGCGATGCCGATGGCGAGCTGCCTGTGTCGTCCACGCGCTTTCCCACGAACGACATCCGCTTTACCGCGCCCGGCCCCGGCACGTACTACGTGTCCGTGCGCGCCGTCGATGATCTGGGCTTGAGCGGCCAGGACGCCGTGGCCACCTTTGAAGGCGCCAATCAGTTGATGACGTCATTCGGGCTAGGCGTCAGTAGCGGCACCGGCGGGCTCATTACGCTGACCGACTACTAAAGGCCAGCCGATGGCCGACATCACCGACACCCACGACCGGACCTCGCGCTCAGGGCTGTGGTTGACGGTGTTGCTGGCGGTGCTGGCGGCCGTGCTGGGTTCTTTGAACGGACTCGGACGGGTCGACCAGATCCTGTATGACCGCGCCGTCACGCTGACCGCGCGCCCAGCGGATCCGGACATCCTCATCGTCGCCATCGACGACACCAGTATCGACACGCTGGGACGCTGGCCGTGGAGGCGCGCGATTCACGCCGCGCTGCTGGACCGTCTACAGGGCGCGCGTGCCGTGGGGCTGGACCTGATCTTCGCCGAAAGCGACACGGTCAACCCCAACGACGATCAGATTCTTGCGAACAGCATCCAGCGCAATGGGCGCACAGTGCTGCCGATTGTGCTGGACCGTCTGAATCACCCCGCTTCCATCGCGTCGCCCATTCCGGTGCTGGCGAACGCCGCAGCCGGTAAGGGCTTCATCAATGCCCGCATCGACCCCGACGGCGTGGTGCGCGAGGCCATGTTGACGGCGCAGTTCGAGGGCAAGCGCCAGCAGCATCTGGCCCTGTCCATGCTGGACGTGGGCGGCGATCACGATCAGGCCCAGCGCCTGCTTCAGCGCGCCGGGCCTGACGGCACGATCTTGATTCCCTACGCCGGATCCACGGCGCACATGCGCACGGTGTCTTACCTGTCGGTGCTGCGCGGCGATATCCGGACCGAAGACCTGCGTGGCAAGTACGTGCTGGTCGGCGCCTGGGCCACGGGGCTGGGCGACGCGTATCCGACGCCGGTGTCGCACGACTTGAGCGGGATGTCGGGCGTGGAAATCATCGCCAACATCCTGCAAGCCGCGCAGGACGATGTCGCCTTCCAGCGCCCCGCACCCGCGTGGAATGCGCTGTTCTCGGCGCTGCCCGTGCTGCTGGCCTGCCTGGCGCTGTGGCGCTTGTCGCCCAAGCGCGCGCTGCTGTTCAGTGTGGTGCTGTTTGCCGGCATCTTGCTGGCGGCATGGCTGCTGTTGGCGTACGCCTATCTGTGGTTCGCCCCCACCGCCGCGCTGCTCAGCGTGGCCTTGTGCTACCCGCTATGGAGCTGGCGCAGCCAGGAAGCCGCGCTGCGCTACATGGATCATGAATTGCGCCGCTTGCAGCGCGAATACCCACCCGTGCTCAACGAAGCACGCGCGCAACAGGCCGGACCCAGCGCATCGCTGGAAAGCCGTGTCGGCGAATTGCAGCGTGCGCTTGAGCGCGTGCGCAACTTGCGCCGCTTCCTGGCCGACGGGCTGGATGGCATGCCAGACGCCACGCTCGTCTTCGACCAGGACGGCCGCATGCAGTTTCGCAACCAGGCCGCCGTCATGTACTTTCAGCGGCTTGGCATGCGGCCGCCGCGCGTCGGCGATCCGGCCACGCATCTGCTTGAAAAAACGATCTCGGACGATGCCACCCGCCAACGCGTGGCCGATGCGCTAAGCGGGCACAGCGCCGCCAACGACACGTCGCCGTGGACCGCCGACCTGGAAGTGCGCGACTACGCCGGGCGCGACCTGATCCTGAAGTGCGCTCCCATTCACACCGCCGAGGGCCGTTTTGCCGGCACGGTGGCCACGTTGACCGACATCTCGCGCATCCGGCAGGCGGAACGGCAACGCGAAGAAACGCTGCGCTTTATCTCGCACGATATGCGCGCGCCGCAAAGCTCGATTCTCGCGCTGGTGGAAATGAAGCAGGAAACGAGCGCCGCAGACGGCCAGAGCGAAACGCTTGCGCGCATCGCCATGCTGGCCAACCGCACCTTGCATCTGGTGGATGATTTTGTGCACCTGACGCGCGCCGAATCCATGACCATCAGCGCGGTCGAACTGGACCTGGGCAGCCTGCTGCAAGATGGCGTGGACGAGTTCTGGGGCCCCGCGCACAAGCGGGGCATCACGCTGGCGTTGCGCCTGCCGCTACCCGTTGCCTACGTGCGCGGCGATCAGACCTTGCTGATGCGCGCATTGTGCAACCTGATCGATAACGCCATCAAATACAGCCCGGACCACACGCGCATCGAATGCAGTATCGACGGCGTCGGCGTGGACACGGGCGAAGCCGGCATCGATGCCAGCACCAACACGCCCACCGGCATCTGGCGCGTCAACATCCGCGACCAAGGCCAGGGCATCGCCGATGATGATCTGGCGCAGTTGTTCGAACCGTTTGCGCGTGTGGGCGTGGACACCAAGGGCGATGTGGGCGGCGCAGGATTGGGGCTGGCCTTCGTGCGCACCGTGGCCGAGCGTCACGGCGGTTCAGTTGAGGTGCAGAGCAAATTGGGCGAAGGTTCGGTCTTCACGCTGTGCCTGCCCGTCGCCCCCGACACCCCGCCAGCGGATTGATACCGCAAAGCGCAACCCGTGCGAACGCGTCAACGCTCGCACGGGGTTCGAACCGGCTACTGGAATACGTGCGAAATCACCGCCGGCTTACCGGCCTTGACCTCAAGCGTGCCGCGATACGGCGGCAAATCCGCGTTGCGCAGCACGACCTGGTACTTGCCAGGAATCAGCTTCAATTCCTTGACCGGCGGGCTGATGCCGCGCGCGATGCCATTGACCCACACCTCGCCCCACGGGCGGATATCCAGCCGGACCTGCACGGGCACGGCCAGCGGTTTGGGCTTGGGCGGCTCTTGCGGGGCGGCGTCAGGCGCTGCGGGTTCCGCCAACACGGGCGGTGCAGTTTCCGCGTTGAACGCCGACGGCTCGGCCGGAACGCCCAGCCCATTCTGAGCGGCCAGTTGCGTTGACGATGATGCTTGCCCAGACGCAGATGCTGAAGCGGCCGGCGCCGGCGGCGGTTGCCATTGCGCGGTCGGCTGCGCCGACGTGGACGCCATCGGGGACGTGGCCGCTGCCGGCGGGTTCGCGGCGAGCGACGTTCCAGATGGGCTAGCCGCAGGCGGCAAGGGATGCACGGCCGGCGGATTGGGCGTGACCACTTCGGAGCTGGTGATCAGCGCATTGGGCGCCCCCACCTCCCAATGAATCCAGCCGTACGTCCCTGCGCCGATCAAAGCCACCAACGCCAGCATGGCCAGCAGCGGGCGGTTGCGCCGGGCAGGCCGGTGCGCCTCGCCCATGGCGGCGGACGCGGCATACGCGTTGCCCGCAGCAGCTTCCGCATCGGAGGGCGCCGGTTCGATATAGGCCGCCACATCCAGCAAGGCAGCCAGCTCCAGCAAGGTCTGCGGCCGATCGGCAGGCGCCATGACCAGACCCGCATCGATCACGCGCAGGAACTCCGGGCTGTATTTGGACAGGCCCATCGCGCTCAGCGGTTCGTAGGTATCCGTCGCACGGCGCTCGGGCGCAGGCGGCGGGCGATGTCCCGTCACCAGAGCATGCATCACCGCGCACAGGGCGTAGATATCGCTCCACGGGCCGCGCGGCCATTCCGGCGAATCCGTATAGAGTTCGAACGGCGCAAAACCTGGCGTCAGGCTGCGGCTGGCTCGCCGCGACCGGGCAACCACCAGTTCGGGAAGCAGGTGCGCGCGCGCGCCCTCGTCCATCCCCACCGTATCCAGTGAAATATCGCCGCAGATTTCACCTTGCGCATGCAGGGCGATCAAAGACGGCAGCAGGTCTGACAGCAGCCGTTTGATGCGGGATTCCGGCACCCCGCCCGCCGTGCTCGCCGCAATGGCGCTCAGCGGACGCAAAGCCAACGGCGCGGCGCCAGAAAAAGGGCCACGCGGCGTCAGCAGGCCGGTGGTGGGAGACATGATTGGAATTGCGCTCATGCGCGAAAGTGGTGCAAATGTTGAATAGTCTGAATATTATCCAATCCGCAACATCAGGACATTGCCGAAAATGTCCGAGCGCATCAGGCTGTGGCACGATAGCGCATCGCCCAACCTTTCTATCCCCCTAATAAGCTATGAAAATTCGCCTACTGAGCAGTCTGCTCGTCGCGTCGGTAGCGCTGGCGGGCTGCGCCGGCCGCGCCCTGCCGCCCGAAAGCCCGGCCACCGCCGAAGCGCTGACGCAATTGCAACAAGTCCGCGACACCTACGGCGCCGGCCGCTACGGCGAGGTCATCCGTACCGTGGCCACCTCCGACGTGCTGGCCTCATCCACCAAGGCGGTGCGTATCGAAGCCTATAAGCTGCAAGCTTTCAGCTATTGCGTCAGCCGCTACGCCCAGCTGTGCGAAGACAGCTTCGTGCGCATCCTGACGCTGGACCCGTCGTTCGACCTGGCGCCGAACGAAGCCGGCCATCCGTCCTGGGGGCCCGCCTTTCAGCGCGCCCGGGCGCAAGTCGGGAAGTAAGCCTTCCGCAGGATCCCTCTGCGCGCACGCCGCGCAATAGAAAAAGGCCGCTGATTTGCATCATCGGCCTTTTTGCTTGCCGTCCCCGCGCCGGTCCAGCGCGCGGGGGAGTTTTGGGGCGTTCCGCTTATTCGGCGGTATCGTCCGAGCCAGCGTCGGAAGCCGGGGCCGGTTCGTCCGCACCCACCGTAACCGGCGAATCTTCGAACGGGTTGGCCTGTTGGCGAGCGGCTTCGCGTTCCGCCGCTTCCAGTTCTTCCTTGTCGCGGCGGGCATGGTGGTAAGCCAGGCCCGTACCTGCCGGGATCAGACGGCCGACGATGACGTTTTCTTTCAAGCCACGCAGGTCGTCGCGCTTGCCCATGATGGCGGCTTCGGTCAGGACGCGAGTGGTTTCCTGGAACGAAGCGGCCGAGATGAACGAGTCGGTCGACAGCGAGGCCTTCGTGATACCCAGCAGCACGTTGTCGTACGTTGCCGGGATACGCTCTTCAGCAGCCATGCGATCGTTCGCGTTCAACAGCTCGGAGCGCTCGACTTGCTCGCCCGGGATGAACTCGGTATCGCCCGCGTCAACGATGTTCACACGGCGCAGCATCTGACGAACAATCACTTCGATGTGCTTGTCGTTGATCTTCACGCCTTGCAGACGGTAAACGTCCTGCACTTCGTCGACGATGTAGGTCGCCAGCTTCTCGATGCCTTGCAGGCGCAGGATGTCGTGGGGATCGGCCGGGCCGTCCACGATCATTTCGCCCTTGTTCACCACTTGGCCGTCGTGCACCAGAACCTGCTTTTCCTTCGGAATCAGGAACTCGTGGCTCACGCCTTCCAGGTCGGTGATGACCAGACGCTGCTTGCCCTTCGTGTCCTTACCGAACGAAACCGTACCGGTGACGTCGGCGAGCATGCCTGCATCCTTCGGCGAACGGGCTTCGAACAGTTCGGCCACACGCGGCAGACCGCCGGTAATGTCGCGGGTCTTTTGCGATTCTTGCGGAATACGCGCCAGAACTTCACCCACGGCAACCTGCTGGCCGTCACGCACGGTAATCAGCGCGCCCACCGGGAACGAGATGTTCACCGAGTGATCGGTGCCGGCGATCTTGACGTCTTCGCCGTTCTCGTTGACCAGCTTGATCTGCGGACGCATGACGATCTTGCCGCCACGGGTCTTGGGCGTGATGACGACGAGCGTCGACAGGCCGGTGACTTCGTCCACCTGCTTGGCAACGGTCACGCCTTCTTCGATGTTCTCGAAGCGCACGGCGCCACCGTATTCCGACACGATCGGACGGGTCAGCGGATCCCACGTTGCCAGACGCGCGCCAGCCTTGACGGCTTCGCCATCGCCCACCAGCACGGTCGCGCCGTACGGGATCTTGTGGCGTTCGCGTTCGCGGCCGTTGTCGTCGAAGATCGCCAGTTCGCCAGAGCGCGAAATCGCCACACGTTCGCCCTTGGCGTTCGTGACATAGCGCATCGTGCTGGCAAAACCAACCTGACCGTTCGACTTGGTTTCCACCGCGCTGGCCAGGGCCGAACGCGACGCCGCACCACCGATGTGGAACGTACGCATCGTCAGCTGCGTGCCCGGTTCACCAATGGACTGAGCAGCGATAACGCCAACTGCTTCACCCTGGTTGACCGGCGAACCGCGACCCAGATCGCGGCCGTAGCAGTGTGCGCACAGACCATGACGCGTTTCGCACGTCAGCGGGGTGCGGACCTTGACTTCGTCCACGCCGATACGGTCGATGGTGTCGACCATGTCTTCGTCCAGCAGCGTACCGGCAACGATCGCCGTTTCCTGCGTGTCCGGGTTGATGATGTCCACGGCAGCCACGCGACCCAGAATACGGTCACGCAGCGGCTCGATGACTTCACCGCCTTCCACCAGGGCCTTCATGTTGTAGCCCAGCGACGTACCGCAATCGTCCTCGGTGATCACCAAGTCTTGCGTCACGTCGACCAGACGACGGGTCAGGTAACCCGAGTTCGCGGTCTTCAGTGCCGTATCAGCCAGACCCTTACGCGCGCCGTGAGTCGAGATGAAGTACTGAAGCACGTTCAGACCTTCACGGAAGTTCGCGGTAATGGGCGTTTCGATAATCGAGCCGTCCGGCTTGGCCATCAGGCCGCGCATGCCGGCCAGCTGGCGGATCTGGGCGGCCGAACCGCGGGCGCCCGAGTCAGCCATCATGTAGATCGAGTTGAACGATTCCTGGCGAACTTCTTCGCCGTGACGGTTCACAACCGGCTCGGTAGCCAGTTGTTCCATCATCGCCTTGCCGACCTTGTCGCCAGCCTTGCCCCAGATGTCCACCACGTTGTTGTAGCGTTCTTGGGACGTGACCAGACCCGACGAGTACTGCTTGTCGATTTCCTTCACTTCGCGGCTGGCTTCGGCCAGGATGCCTTCCTTGGCGGTCGGGATCAGCATGTCGCCCATGGCGATCGAGATACCGCCGCGCGTGGCCAGCTTGAAGCCGGACTGCATCAGCTTGTCAGCGAAGATCACCGTGTCGCGCAGGCCGCAACGGCGGAACGACTGGTTGATCAGGCGCGAAATTTCTTTCTTCTTCAGTGCCTTGTTCAGCACCGTGAAGGGCAGGCCCTTCGGCAGAATTTCGGACAGCAGCGCGCGGCCAACCGTCGTCTCGTGACGACGGATAACCGGTTGCCATTCGCCAGCTTCGTCGCGCTCGTGCTCTTTCAGACGCACGGTCACACGCGATTGCAGCTCGACTTCGCCGTTGTCGTAGGCGCGTTGCACTTCAGCGACGTCGGTGAAGAAGATGCCTTCGCCGCGGCCGTTGATGCGCTCACGCGTCGTGTAGTACAGACCCAGCACGATGTCTTGGGACGGCACGATCGACGGTTCGCCGTTAGCCGGGAACAGCACGTTGTTCGACGCCAGCATCAGCGTGCGCGCTTCCAGCTGGGCTTCCAGCGACAGCGGCACGTGAACAGCCATCTGGTCACCGTCGAAGTCGGCGTTGAACGCCGCGCAAACCAGCGGGTGCAGCTGGATGGCCTTGCCTTCGATCAGGACGGGTTCGAACGCCTGGATGCCCAAACGGTGCAGCGTAGGCGCACGGTTCAGCATGACCGGGTGTTCGCGGATGACTTCTTCCAGGATGTCCCAGACCACCGGTTCCTGGCTTTCCACCAGCTTCTTGGCAGCCTTGATGGTCGTGGCCAGGCCCATCATCTCCAGACGATTGAAGATGAACGGCTTGAACAGTTCCAGGGCCATCAGCTTGGGCAGACCGCACTGATGCAGCTTGAGCTGCGGACCCACCACGATGACCGAACGGCCCGAGTAGTCGACGCGCTTGCCCAGCAGGTTCTGACGGAAACGACCGCTCTTGCCCTTGATCATGTCGGCCAAGGACTTCAGCTGGCGCTTGTTGGCGCCCGTCATGGCCTTGCCGCGACGACCGTTGTCCAGCAGCGAGTCAACAGTTTCCTGCAACATGCGCTTTTCGTTGCGCAGGATGATTTCCGGCGCCTTGAGCTCCAGAAGGCGCTTCAAGCGGTTGTTGCGGTTGATGACGCGGCGGTACAGGTCGTTCAGGTCGGAGGTCGCGAAGCGGCCGCCATCCAGCGGCACCAGCGGACGCAGGTCCGGCGGCAGCACGGGCAGCACTTCCATGACCATCCACTCGGCCTTGATGCCCGACTTCTGGAAGCCTTCCAGCACCTTCAGGCGCTTGGAAATCTTCTTGATCTTGGCTTCGGAGCTGGTGGCCTTCAGTTCGCCGCGCAGCGTTTCCACTTCGCGGTCGATGTCGATGGTGCGCAGCAGTTCGCGCACGGCTTCCGCGCCCATCAGGGCACGGAAGTCGTCGCCGTACTCTTCGGTCTTGGCGAGGAAATCGTCATCCGACATGATCTGGCCGCGCTTGAGCGGCGTCATGCCAGGTTCGATCACGCACCAGGCTTCGAAGTACAGAACGCGTTCGATGTCACGCAGGGTCATGTCGAGCACCATGCCCAGACGCGACGGCAGGCTCTTCAGGAACCAGATGTGCGCGACGGGGCTGGCCAGCTCGATGTGGCCCATGCGTTCACGGCGAACCTTGGCAACGGTAACTTCAACGCCGCACTTCTCGCAGATCACGCCACGATGCTTCAGGCGCTTGTACTTGCCGCACAAGCACTCGTAGTCTTTGATCGGGCCAAAGATCTTGGAGCAGAACAGACCGTCACGTTCAGGCTTGAACGTGCGGTAGTTGATGGTCTCGGGCTTGCGAACTTCGCCGTAAGACCACGAACGGATCTTCTCGGGCGAGGCGATGCCAATCTTGATGGCATCGAATTGCTCGTCTTGCGAGACTTGCTTAAATAGGTCGAGTAGCGCTTTCATTAGTTACGCTCCAAATCCATGTCCAGGGCCAGCGAGCGGATTTCCTTCACCAACACGTTGAACGATTCCGGCATGCCGGCGTCGATGACGTGATCGCCCTTGACGATGTTTTCGTAAACCTTGGTACGGCCAGTGATGTCGTCCGACTTCACCGTCAGCATTTCTTGCAGGGTGTAGGCGGCGCCGTATGCTTCCAGCGCCAACACTTCCATTTCCCCGAAACGCTGACCACCGAACTGCGCCTTACCACCCAGCGGCTGCTGGGTCACAAGCGAGTACGGACCGGTGGAACGCGCGTGCATCTTGTCGTCGACCAAGTGGTGCAGCTTCAGGTAGTGCATGTAGCCGACCGTGACCGGGCGTTCGAATTTCTCGCCCGTGCGGCCGTCGTACAGCCATGCCTGCGTACGCGAAGGCGTCAATGCCATGCGCTCGGCGACGTCGTCCGGATAGGCCAGCTCCAGCATCGTGGTGATTTCCTCTTCGGTCGCGCCGTCAAAGACGGGCGTCGCGAACGGCACGCCGTTCTTGAGGTTCTGGGCCATTTCCATGACTTCTTCGTCGGTCAGCTCGTCGATGCGGGCGCCGGAACCGGTCGTGTTGTAGACCTTGTCCAGGTAGGCACGGACGTTCTTGACCTGCGCAGTGCGCTCATCGCGCAGCAGATCGGCAATGCGGTGACCCACGCCCTTGGCAGCCCAGCCCAAGTGCACTTCCAGCACCTGACCCACGTTCATCCGCGAGGGCACGCCCAGCGGGTTCAGAACGATGTCGGCCGGCGTGCCGTCAGCCATGTGCGGCATGTCTTCCACCGGGGTGATACGCGAGACCACACCCTTGTTACCGTGACGGCCTGCCATCTTGTCGCCAGGTTGCAGACGACGCTTCACGGCCAGGTAGACCTTGATCATCTTCAGCACGCCCGGGGGCAGCTCGTCGCCCTGCGTCAACTTCTTGCGCTTCTCTTCGAAGGCGAGGTCGAACTGGTGGCGCTTCTGCTCCAGCGATTCCTTGGCTTGCTCCAGCACGACAGCGTGCGGCTCATCGGCCAGACGGATGTCGAACCACTGCCAGCGGTCCAGATCAGCCAGGTAAGCCTTGGTGATCGTGGCGCCCTTGGCCAGCTTGCGCGGGCCGCCGTTGACGGTCTTGTTGACCAGCATCTTTTCGATACGGTCGAACTGGTCGTTTTCAACGATGCGCAGCTGGTCGTTCAGGTCTTGGCGATAGCGGCGCAGTTCATCGTCGATGATGGACTGGGCGCGCTTGTCGCGCACGATGCCTTCACGCGTGAACACTTGCACGTCGATCACGGTGCCGGTCATGCCCGAAGGCACGCGCAGCGAGGTGTCCTTAACGTCGGACGCCTTTTCACCGAAGATGGCGCGCAGCAGCTTTTCTTCCGGCGTCAGCTGGGTTTCGCCCTTGGGCGTGACCTTGCCGACCAGCACGTCGTCAGCGCTGACTTCGGCGCCGATGTACGTGATGCCCGAATCGTCCAGACGGTTCAGTTGCGTCTCAGCCAGGTTGCTGATGTCGCGCGTGATTTCTTCCGGGCCGAGCTTCGTGTCGCGAGCAACAACGGTCAGTTCTTCGATGTGAACCGAGGTGTAGCGGTCATCTGCCACGACCTTTTCGGAGATCAGGATCGAGTCTTCGAAGTTGTAGCCGTTCCACGGCATGAACGCGATCAGCATGTTCTGACCCAGGGCGAGTTCGCCCAGGTCGGTCGATGCGCCGTCAGCCAGCACGTCACCCTTGGCAACCTTGTCGCCACGCTTGACGATAGGACGCTGGTTGATGTTCGTGTTCTGGTTGGAACGCGTGTACTTGATCAGGTTGTAGATGTCGACACCGACTTCGCCGGCGACGTTTTCTTCGTCGTTCACGCGGATAACCACGCGCTCGGCGTCAACGTGATCGACCAGGCCGCCACGCAGGGCTTGCACGGTCGTACCCGAGTCAACGGCCACGGTGCGCTCGATACCCGTACCCACGACCGGCTTTTCCGGACGCAGGCAAGGCACGGCCTGACGTTGCATGTTGGCGCCCATCAATGCACGGTTCGCGTCGTCGTGTTCCAGGAACGGAATCAGCGAGGCAGCAACCGACACGATCTGCGACGGGGCAACGTCCATGTAGTGCACGTTGGCCGGCGAGGTCAGCATCGTTTCGCCTGCTTCACGGCAAGCAACCAGGTCGTCAACGAAGGCGCCCTGCTCGTCCAGCGCGGCGTTAGCCTGCGCGATGACGTAGTGGCTTTCTTCGATGGCCGACAGGTAATCGATCTGCTCGCTGACGCGGCCGTCGATAATCTTGCGGTAAGGCGTTTCCAGGAAGCCGTACTCGTTCAGACGAGCGTACAGCGCCATGGAGTTGATCAGACCGATGTTCGGGCCTTCCGGCGTTTCGATCGGGCAGACGCGGCCATAGTGGGTCGGGTGCACGTCACGGACTTCAAAGCCGGCGCGCTCGCGGGTCAGACCGCCCGGGCCCAGTGCGGAAACGCGACGCTTGTGCGTGATTTCCGACAGCGGGTTGGTTTGGTCCATGAACTGCGACAGCTGGCTGGAACCGAAGAACTCCTTGATGGCTGCCGAAATCGGCTTGGAGTTGATCAGGTCGTGCGGCATCAGGTTTTCGGTCTCGGCTTGGCCCAGACGTTCCTTGACGGCGCGCTCAACACGCACCAGACCGGCACGGAACTGGTTCTCGGCCAGTTCGCCCACACAACGCACGCGGCGGTTGCCCAAGTGATCGATGTCATCGATCTGGCCACGGCCGTTACGCAGCTCAACCAGCACCTTGATGGTTTCAAGGATGTCTTCGTTGGTCAGCGTCATCGGGCCGGTGATGTCTTCACCACGGCCCAGACGGCTGTTGACCTTCATGCGGCCAACGCGCGACAGGTCGTACGTTTCTTCGCTGTAGAACAGACGCTGGAACAGCGCTTCCACCGCTTCTTCGGTGGGCGGCTCGCCAGGACGCATCATGCGATAGATGGCGACGCGAGCGGCCATCTGATCAGCGGTTTCGTCGGTGCGCAGCGTTTGCGAGATGTACGGACCACGGTCCAGGTCGTTCGTGTAGAGCGCCTGAATGTCGTAGACGTTGGCGGCGCGCAGGGCGCCGAGCACGCTTTCCGTGATTTCGTCGTTGGCGTTGGCGATGACTTCGCCGGTATCTTCGTCAACGATGTTCTTGGCCAGCACGCGGCCGTACAGGAAGTCTTCCGGCACGGAGATACGCTGGATGCCGCCGGCAGCCAGGTCGCGCAAATGCTTGGCGTTGATACGCTTGTCTTTTTCGACAATGACCTTGCCATCACGGTCGGTGATGTCAAAGCGGGCCATTTCGCCCTTCCAGCGCTCGGGCACGAATTCCATCATCGCGCCTTCGCTCTTCAATTCGAAGTTATCGAAGTCGAAGAAGTTGGCCAGGATGGATTCCGGCGTCATGCCGATGGCCTTGCACAGGATCGTGACAGGCATCTTGCGACGACGGTCGACGCGGAAGAACAGGATGTCCTTCGGGTCGAATTCGAAGTCCAGCCACGAGCCGCGGTAAGGAATCACGCGGGCCGAGAACAGGAGCTTGCCGGAGCTGTGCGTCTTGCCGCGGTCATGTTCGAAGAACACGCCGGGCGAGCGGTGCAGCTGCGAAACGATGACACGTTCCGTACCGTTGATGACGAAGGAACCCGTGCCCGTCATGAGCGGAATTTCGCCCATGTAGACTTCCTGTTCCTTCACTTCCTTCACGGTGGGCTTGCTGACTTCGCGGTCAAGCAGCACCAGGCGGACCTTGGCTCGCAGAGGCGAGGCATAGGTCAGACCACGTTGCTGACATTCCTTGACATCGAACACCGGTTCGCCGAGCACATAGCTCACGAACTCCAAGCGCGCCATACCGTTGTGACTAACAATCGGGAAAATCGACGAGAACGCCGCCTGCAAACCGTCGGCTACGCGATCGGACGGGGCGGTATCCGCCTGCAGGAAAGTTAGGTAGGATTGAAGCTGTGTCGCCAAAAGGAAAGGAACGTTTTGAACGTCTTCACGCTTGGCGAAGCTTTTGCGGATGCGCTTTTTTTCGGTGTACGAGTAAGGCATGAGCACTCCGACTCGAGGTTGCATGGGCCGTCAACCACGGCCCCAGGTGATACGACTCCAGGAAACCCCCCTGGAAAGGGCATACCCCCAGTAGGGGTTTCCTGGAAACGCAAAAGCCCGGGGACTGCAAACTGTGCTGTCCCCGGGCAAGTTGACGCAGGTCTTACTTGACTTCGACCTTGGCGCCAGCTTCTTCCAGCTTCTTCTTGGCGGCTTCGGCGTCAGCCTTGGCCACAGCTTCCTTGACGGGCTTCGGAGCGCCGTCAACCAGGTCCTTGGCTTCCTTCAGACCCAGACCGGTCAGCTCGCGCACGGCCTTGATGACGCTAACCTTGTTCGCGCCGGCTTCGACCAGCACAACGTTGAACTCGGTTTGCTCTTCAGCAGCGGCGGCAGCGCCACCAGCGGCGGGAGCAGCAACAGCGACAGCAGCGGCAGCAGCCGACACGCCGAACTTCTCTTCCATTTCCTTGATCAGCTCGGACAGCTCGAGCACGGTCATGCCAGCGATGGCGTCAAGGATTTCAGCTTTGTTAAGTGCCATTTTTCAGAACTCCAAATATTTTGGTAATGCCAGGGTTTGGGTGTCGCTTCGTCGTTCAGCGAATTCCGGACAGCAGGGCGATTAGGCCGCCGCCTTTTGGTCGCGCACAGCCGCGAGGCCACGGGCGAACTTGGTCGGAACTTCGTTGAGCGTACGCACGAATTGCGCGATGGGGGCTTGCATGGTGCCAAGCAGTTTCGACAGCAACTCTTCGCGGGACGGCATGGTGGCCAAGGCCTTCACACCATCTTGGGTCAGCAGGCTGTTGGGCAGAGCGCCCGCCTTGATGACCAGCTTTTCGTTGCTTTTCGCGAAACCAGCAATGACCTTGGCCGCCGCGACCGGATCAGCGCTGATACCATAGATCAGCGGACCAGTCAGTTGCTCAGCCAACGGCTCGAAAGCCGTGCCGGCAACAGCACGACGGGCCAGCGAGTTCTTCAGAACTCGCAGATACACGCCCGATTCACGCGCAGTTTTGCGCAGTACGGTGACAGAGGCGACGTCCAGACCACGGTACTCAGCGATAACAATCGATTGGGCCTTGGCAACTTCAGCCGAGACTTCCTCGATTACCACCGCTTTCTCTTGACGATTGAGACTCACGGTTTGAACACTCCATCAAAAGACGCCTGGGGCCGGAGCCTTGCGCGTCAACCGAATGCGGCGCCTGGTCGAGTTCTTCGTGTAAAGAAATCTTCCTGGGGACGCCGTCTACGCTGGATTCGAACTATTCAAGCTTCGAGATTAAGCGGTGCAGTCACCTACCCTGCCCGCTCCAGCGGTCTTTGACAGCAACATCCGGAGGAATCCGGATGCAGCCCAAAGTACGTTTACAGCTGTTGGCTTAGTTGGAAGCCGACAGCGAGGCAATTTCAACGCGAGCACCGCCGCCCATCGTGGACGAAACGGCCAGCTTGCGCAGGTAAATGCCCTTGGCAGCTGCGGGACGAGCCTTTTGCAGGGCGTCGACCAGAGCAGCCAGGTTGGTTTGCAGCTGAGCCACGTCGAACGACGCGCGGCCGATCGTTGCGTGGATGATGCCAGCCTTGTCGGTGCGGTACTGAACCTGACCGGCCTTGGCGTTCTTCACAGCGGTAGCGACGTCCGGGGTCACGGTGCCGACCTTCGGGTTCGGCATCAGGCCGCGCGGGCCCAGGATTTGACCCAGGGCACCCACGACACGCATCGTGTCGGGCGAAGCGATGACCACGTCAAAGTCCATTTGACCGGCCTTGATCTGGTCAGCCAGGTCGTCCAGGCCAACGATGTCGGCGCCAGCAGCCTTGGCGGCTTCAGCCTTGTCACCTTGGGCGAACACGGCGACGCGGACCGACTTGCCGGTGCCGGCGGGCAGAACGACCGAACCGCGAACCAGTTGGTCCGACTTCTTCGGGTCGATGCCGAGCTGCACAGCCACGTCAATCGATTCATTGAACTTGGCGACAGCGGTTTCCTTGACCAGGGTCAGGGCGTCAGCGACCGGGTACAGCTTGCTGCGGTCGATCTTTTGCGCAATAGCGGCGGCGCGCTTGGACAGTTTTGCCATGATTAGATCCCCTCAACCGTGATGCCCATGCTGCGGGCGCTGCCAGCGATGGTACGCACAGCGGCGTCCAGATCAGCGGCGGTCAGATCGGGGCCCTTGGCCTTGGCGATTTCTTCAGCTTGAGCGCGGGTCAGCGTGCCGACCTTGTCGGTATGCGGCTTGGCCGAACCCTTTTGCACGCCAGCAGCCTTCTTGATGAGGACCGTCGCGGGCGGGGTCTTCATGATGAAGGTGAAGCTCTTGTCCGCGAAGGCGGTGATCACCACCGGAATCGGCAGACCAGGCTCCATGCCTTGGGTCTTGGCGTTGAACGCCTTGCAGAATTCCATGATGTTCAGGCCACGTTGACCCAGTGCCGGGCCAATCGGGGGGGAGGGGTTAGCCTTACCAGCCGGTACTTGCAGCTTGATAAAGCCGACGATCTTCTTCGCCATGCTTTGCTCCTTGCGGGTTATATCGCTCCAGCCTTAGTGGCCAGAGCTCCCCGGGGGTTGAAATCAGGTCTTTTCGACCTGGCTGAAATCGAGTTCGACGGGTGTGGCGCGACCAAAAATGGTGACCGACACGCGCACCTTGCTCTTTTCGTAATTGACTTCTTCGACGTTGCCGTTGAAGTCTGCAAACGGACCTTCCTTGACCCGAACCATCTCGCCCACTTCGAACAGAATCTTGGGGCGGGGTTTCTCGACACCCTCTTCCATCTGGGAGAGGATCTTCTCGACTTCCTTTTCGGAAATCGGGGTCGGGCGGTTGCCCGAGCCACCCAAAAAGCCGGTGACGCGGTTCGTGTTCTTGACCAAGTGCCACGTTTCGTCGGTCAGGTCCATTTCAACCAGGACATAACCGGGGAAAATGCGGCGCTCGGAGATCGACTTCTGGCCACCCTTGACCTCGACGACTTCTTCGGAGGGCACAAGGATGCGGCCAAAAGACGTTTGCAAGGCCGCGCGCTCGATGCGCTCTACCAGGGCCTTGTGAACGCTTTTTTCCATGCCGGAATACACATGGACGACATACCAACGCTTACTCATTCGCCGTCCTTATTTCCAGCCCAACAACAGGCCGTAAAGAATCCATTCGATGCCCTTGTCGAGCACCCACATGAAAATGCCCATGACCGCCACGAACGCAAAAACGATACCCGTCATCTGGGTCGTTTCCTTGCGGGTGGGCCATGCGACACGCTTGACTTCGTTGTAGGACTCGCTGGCAAAGCTCAACGTGCGGCGGCCGGGTTCGCTGAACCAGGCGATCACGGCTGCGATCACAAGGCCGCCTACAAAAACGCCGACACGGGCAGGCATCGGTTGCGCGCTGAGCACGGAAAACCCGACGATGCCAGCAATAACGACGAGAACCGCCAGCCCGAGCTTGACCCGGTCGGCGGTACTGGTTACGGTTTCTACGCTGGTATTAGACATATTGCGACGCGAGCCGCCGTGAATGCGTAACTCGCGATGATCTCCCGCGGGTTTATCCTGGCGGTGGCAGGGGCAGTAGGAATCGAACCTACAACCTTCGGTTTTGGAGACCGACGCTCTGCCAATTGAGCTATGCCCCTAAAACACTACTGGCTACTACATTCACTACAACTTCGTTCGCTATTGCGGCAGCCTTTTGTGTAAAAGACTGTCGAGCCGAACATCATACCACTTTTACAGCAAAAATGGGTAGAGGGACATTTTGTCCTCTCTACCCACTTGGGGTGTTGCTTACTTCAGGATCTTGGCGACGACGCCGGCGCCGACGGTACGACCGCCTTCACGGATGGCGAAACGCAGACCTTCTTCCATGGCGATCGGAGCCAACAGCTTGACCGTCATGGCCACGTTGTCGCCC
>CAJYKY010000104.1 GCA_913775005.1 uncultured Achromobacter sp. | reverse complement strand
TCGCGAACCAGGTCACGCTTGGTGGTGTTCAGCACCTTGATCTTCAGCATGGGGCTGGTGTCGGTCTCTTGGCACAGGTAGTGCAGGCCGCGCCACGTGCTTTCCAGCTTCTGGAATTCCGGCGCGTGCATCACCTGGCTCAGCTGCGCCGAGATCAGGCGGTCCAGCTCGGCCACGCGCGCATCCAGCATCGCGGACAGATTGTCCGACACGACGACGGTGCCCTTCATGACTTCACGCACCAGCTCGCCGATGATGTCTTTCGCGCGGTCGTGCTCGGCGGTGGACTTGGCCACGCGGCTTTGTTCGACGATCTGGTCAAGCAGACCGCTCTGTGCCTCGGCCGGGGCGGCGGCAGTGTTCTGTGCAGCGGCGGAATTACTCATTGCGGCCTCCCTTGTCGGTCTCGCTGGTCAGCTGTTGCAGCTTTTCGGTGCTGGTCAACACTTCGCCCAGCAGGTCTTCAAGCTTGTCGTTGCCGGCCAGCTTGTTGCGCAGGTCCGCCAGCTTGGTGCGGATATCCAGCAGTTCGCGCAGCGGGTCCACCTGCTGCACCACGGCTTCCGGGCGGAAGTCTTCAATGGACCGGAACTTCAGGTCCACGCCGAACGTGCCGCCCTCTTCGGTCAGCGCGTTCTTCACGCGGTACGCCGCGCGCGGTTCCAGACCGCGCATCACGTCATCGAAGTTATCCACATCGATGTTGACGAACTTGCGGTCCTTCAGACGCGGCAGCTCGGCTTCGGATTGCGCGGAAAAATCTCCCACCACGCCGACGACGAAGGGAAGTTCCTTCTGTTCGATGGCATCGCCCTTCTCTACGTCATACGTGAGCTGAACGCGCGGCGGACGGACTTTCTGCAATCGTTTTTGAACGCTTTCTTTCTTGGCCATGGAAGGCTCCGTGCAAAGGATCGTGTCGGTCGGTCAGGCGGGCGCCGGAACAGCCGGCGCCGCCTGGGCGAATCACTTGGTAAGCAGGTCGCCGAACGGATTCGGCGCGCGGTTGGGCTGCTGGGCAGGCGGAGTAGCGGGTTTGGGCGCAGCGGGCTGCGTCGGCTGCGTGGTGGCAGGCGCCGCGCTGGGCGTTGCCGCTTGCGATGCAGGCGCCGCTTGGGCCGCGTTGCCGGGTGCCGGCGCTGCGGGGGTGCCCAGGCCGGGAATGCTCGCGCCGGGAACAGCTGCGGCGGGTTCGACCTTGCGCGGCGGTTGACGCGGACGCGGCGGCGGGCGGCGGCCTTCGGGGAACAGCACATCCTGCCCCAGCGTTTCACGCATCGACGCGGCCAGCGCCACGGCATCGGCACGCGCATTGCCTGCCAGCAGCGCATCGGCGCGCAGATCTGCCAGCGATTGCATGGCGACGCGCAGGCCACCCACGGCGCGCACGGTCTTGGCGACGAAGTCATCCGGATCGCGGCTCAGCGTTTCATCCGCAGCCACGATGGCCTGACCATATTTCTGTTCATCGAAGCGGATCTTCGCGATGTACGACCAGGGTTCTCCCTTGGACGGATTGCGCTGTGCGATCTCTTCGAATTGCGCGACGGCCTGGTCTGCGCCCTTTTGCTCCAGCGTCTTTTCCGCTGCGGCCATGGATTGTTTGTATTCGGATTCCGACTGCGGTTTTACGGTCGCACAGCCGGCCATTACGGCAACGACACCTGCAAGAACAACGAGGCGGGGGAAGCGCATTTTTAAGTACCTAGCAAGGTTGTAACTAGGGGCCGTATTTCAACAACCTTTTGTTAGTACCGCGCTACAGCACGTGTCTTCATGTTACTTGCGTCGATTCTGCATCTAACGTGCCGCGATCTGTATTGCTTCACACAGTTCCGGTATAAAGGGCCATGTCCAAACATATCCATTTATCTCGCTTCTTCGCAGTCGCGGCTTGCGCTCTGGCAAGCACCGTCGTTACTGGATGTGCGGCCGTATCGGCCATCGGTGCGGTCGCCGGTTTGACGGGAAATGCGATGGAGATGGCGGGCCTGAAAAAGGCTGAAAACGCGCCTGTCGAAGTGAAATTGGCGATTCACGCCGGAGAAAATTTGAATGCCAGCAGTGGGCAGTCGATGGCCGTCGTTACAAAAATATACTACCTGAAGAATCCTGAGCAATTCCAGCGTGCACCGCTCACGCAATTGATAGACACTGCTGCCGAGAAAGCAGCGCTGGGGGAATCGGTACTGGGTGTACGTGAGCTAACACTCACACCTGGTCAGCGGTTTGAAGCCGTGGAAAAAGTCCCCAAGCAAGCGGATTACATCGCCATCGCGGGGCTGTTCTACGCCCCCGCGCCGATGCGATGGAAGTACGTATTCAAGGTCGACGACGTGGAAGACAAGGGCATCGTTCTTGGCGCGCATGCATGCGCATTGACGGTTGCTACTGGCAAACCCACGTTGCCGGCGGGCATACCAACCTATGACCCCTCACGCCTGTCTGGCGTGCAGTGTCCTGGTTGACGCGCAGCGCGCGTACGTCCGCCTTCTATAGCCAGACATAGAAAGACAAGGAAAGGGAGCGCCAACTTGAGTTACTCAGCCAAAGTCCTTTGGGGCGAGGGGTTGTTTCTGCGGCCGCAGCATTTCCAGCGGCAGGATGCCTATCACGAAGACCGGCTGGCCGAAATGGCCCGCGCCTTGCATCCGTATGCGTGGGGTCTGCGGGCTGCGCGTTTCGATGCGTCGGCACTGGCCAACGGCATGCTGCGCGCCACTGAAATGAGCGCGGTGTTTCCGGATGGCGAGCTCTACAACGCGCCGCATGGCGACGAGCTGCCGCCGCCGGTTGCGCTGACCGCGCTGGACGGCGTGAGCGAGGCCGTGTTCTATCTGGCCATCCATCCGCTCAAGGCCATCGGCGGCAATTACCGCGATGGCCAGGCGGCCGCCAGTTTCGACTCGCGCTATACGCACAACAACGCGCCCGCCCCCGACCTTTACACCGGCGCCACTACGGCCGAACTCGCGTTCCTGCGTAAAGACGTGCGCCTGATTTCGGAATTCGAACCGCGCGACGAGCTGCTGGCCATTCCGGTTGCGCGCGTGCGCCGCACGGCCAGCGCGGGCTATGAGCTGGACGCAAGCTTCGTTGCGCCCAGCCTCTCGCTGACGGCCTCGGGCGCGCTGCATGAACAGCTGCGCCGCCTGCTGGACGCGCTGCAAGCCAAGGTCAATGCGCTGTATGGCTTCCACCGCGAGCCCAGCAAGAACATCATCGAATTCCGTTCGGGCGACGTGGCCTCGTTCTGGCTGCTGCACACTGCCAACGAAGCCTACGCCACGCTGTCGCATCTGTTCCATCATCCGCAGCTGCACCCGGAACGCCTGTTCCAGGAATTGGCTCGGCTGGCCGGCGCGCTGATGACGTTTTCCAAGGTGCATACGCTGGCCGATCTGCCGGTGTACCGGCACGACGCGCCCGGCCCCGCGTTTGCGCGCATGGATGAAATTCTGCGCGACCTGCTGGAAACGGTGATCTCCACGCGCTACTTCTCCATCGTGCTGGAAGAGTTGCGCCCGTCGTTCCATATGGGCCGTCTCGATTCGGAAAAGCTCGACGAAACCACGTCGCTGTATCTGGCCGTGCAAGCTGCGATGCCCGCGGCGGAGCTATCGGAAAGCGTGCCCATGCGCTTCAAGGTGGGTGCGCCCGAAGACGTCGACAAGCTGGTGCTGTCAGCCATGCCGGGCGTGCCGCTGGCCTATACGCCGCAGGTGCCGCCCGCTGTGCCGGTCAAACCCGGCGCCGTGTATTTCGCACTACAGACGCGCGGTTCGCTCTATGACCGCATGCTGCAAGCGCGCAGCATCGCCATCTACGCGCCCGCCGGCATTCCCGAACTAAAGCTGGATTTGATTGCAGTCACCCGCTGACAGGACACGCACCGCCATGACCGCAGACGCTCCTTCCCTGATGTCCGGCGCCACCTTGCCGCCCCGCGCCGCCGACTTCCACGCCAGCCGCCCGGCCAAGTCTTTGCTGGACTTGCTGTACGACGGTTTCCTGATGCTGTTCCTGCTCAAGAGCGGGCAGGAACCCACCGACGCCGCCGCCTTTTCGGCCCGGGTGCAGCAGTTTTTGGCGGATTACGAACGTGCCGCCAAGAAGATGGATATCCCGGCCGAAGACGTGTACGCCACCAAGTACGCGTTCTGTGCAGCGGTGGATGAGACGGTGTTGAATTCCCGCTTCGCCATTCGCGATGCGTGGATGCTGCAACCATTGCAGCTCACACTGTTTGGCGAGCAGCTGGCGGGCGAGAACTTCTTCGCCCGTCTGGAAGACCTGCGCGCGCAGGGCGCGCCGCGTCTGCAATCGCTAGAGATCTATTACATGTGCCTGCTGCTGGGCTTTCAGGGCAAGTACCTGATCGAAGGCCAGGAGAAGCTGGGCTATCTGACGGCGCGGCTGGGCGACGAGATCGCGCTGCTGCGCGGCAAGCGCACCGGCTTTGCGCCGCATTGGCCGCTGCCGGACAAGGTGGCGCACACGCTCAAGCGTGACGTGCCGCTGTGGTCCATCATGGCGGTCTTCGCACTGCTGGGCCTGTTGGCATTCCTAGGCATGGGCCACTTCCTGAACTCGGAAATGCAGACGGCGATGGCGCCGTATCACGACATCGTCAAGCTGGGTCCGCGTGCGGCGCACCTGACGATTTCACTGCCATAGCCTGACCGCGCCCGCTTTCCCCTGTCCCCTCCCGGCGCGTGCCGCGCGCCCTCGGTTTTGCCGATCGACATTCGCCAAGTCCTATGAACGCCTTGCCTTCGAACGCCCCGGCCTACTCCTCACTGAACATCGCCACGCTGTCGCAACAGGCGCGCCTGCTGCGCCTTGCCACGCCGCTGGACGCAGAGCTGGTGGTGGAAAACATGCACCTGCGCGAAGGCGTCTCGTGCCTGTTCGCGCTGACGCTGGATTGCCTGGCCGCCAGTGCCGAAGTCGATGTGGGCGCGTTGCTGGGTAAAGAGATCAGCGTCAGCCTGCTTCAGGCTGATGGGTCGATGCGGCGCTGGCACGCGGTGGTCGAAGGCGTAGACGCGTTGGGGGCTGACGGCGGTCTGGCGCGCTATCGGCTGCATGCAGCGCCCTGGATGGCTGCACTGGCGCTGCGGCGCGACAGCTTCATCTATCAGGACCTGTCGGTGCAGGACATCGTCAGCGAAGTGTTTTCGGACTATCCCCAGGCGGCGTTCGCGTTTGAAGTCAGCGAGGCGCTGGCGCCGCTGCCCATCTGCACGCAGTACCGCGAGTCGGATCTGGACTTTGTTGAACGCGTCCTGGCCGAAGCCGGCCTGAGCTACCGCTTCGAACATCAGCAGGATGACGGGCAATCTGCCAGCGGCGGCGCACGCCACCGCGTCGTGATCTTCGACGCCGACGCTGCGCGCCCGGAAGATCCGGCCTCGCCCTTGCGCTTTCATCGCAGCGACGCCACGGAAACCCGCGACAGCATCACTCGCTTTGCCGCCCGGCAGGCCGTGCGCCCGAACAGCGTTGCACGCGCCGCGTGGAACGACCGCACGCTGACCGCGCATGCCGCGCAAAGCCGGTCGCAGGTGCAGGTGGAATCCTTGCCGGTGCTTGAAGACTACGACTACGCCGGGCATGGCCGCTATGGCGATGACGACGCTGCCGAGCAAAGCGCCGCCCGCGCGCTGCGCGCCCATGAGTCTGCGCTGGTGCGCTTCGATGGCGCCGGCACCGCGCGATCGCTGGCAGCGGGGCGCGTGTTCGCGCTGAGCCAGCACGAACGCTACGCAGAAGGCGGCGGCGGGCAGGCCATTGATGAGCTGGGCGGCAACCGATATGTGGTGCTGCACCTGACGCACGAAGCCACGAACAATCTGGGCAGCCAGGCCGCGCAGGTATTGGATGCGCCGGACTTGGAACGCGGCACGTATCGCAACGCCTTCGTCGCGCAGCCCGACGCGGCGGCGCTGATGCCCGAGTGGCGCGCGCGGCCCACCGCGCCCGAAGGCCTGGCCGCCGTGGTCGTCAGCGCGGGCGATGCGCCCATTACCTCTGACCGCGACCTGCGCGTGAAGGTGCAGTTTCCGTGGCAGCGCGGCGAGAAGCCGGTGACGGGCGGCCTGCCCCATCGCACCCATGGCGATGCCAGCGGCAACGCGCCCGGCGACGACCGCTCGGGCACGTGGCTGCGCGTGGCCAGTGCGCAGGCGGGGCCGAACTGGGGCGCGCATCATCTGCCGCGCGGCGGCACCGAAGTCATCGTTGAATTTATTGATGGCGATATCAACCAGCCAGTAGTTGCTGGCCAGCTGTACAACGATGCCGACTTGCCGCCGTGGTCGGCTGGCGAAGACGGCGACGCCAATCACGCGGGCGTCTTGAGCGGCTGGCACAGCCAGGGGCTGGACGGCGCGGGGCGCAATCAATGGGTGTTTGACGACACCAAGGGCAAGCTGCGCACGCGGCTGGCCAGCTCCACTGCCGCCACGCAATTGGGTCTGGGCTATCTGGTGGAACAAGAGCTGGACGACGCCAGCCGCGGCCAATGGCGCGGCACCGGCTTTGAATTGCGCTCGGATGCCTGGGCGGTTGTACGGTCGGGCCAAGGCATGCTGGTGTCGTCCACCGCAAGGGAACAGGGCAAATCCACACAGGCCGATGCCGGGGAAGCCTTGCTGCTGCTGCGCGGCGCGCAGGACGCCTCGCGCCGTCTGAATGACAGCGCGGGCCAGCGCAAGGCGCGGCCCTTGGCTGCGGCCGAGGGCTATGACGAACTGCTCAAGGCGCTGGACCCCGAGCAGGACGGGCGCTATGCCGCGCAGGTCAACGGGCAGGCCGCCGGTAAAGCCGCCGACGGGCAGCGCACGGGCGATGCCGCCGTCGAACGCATCAATGGCCCGCATCTGTTGATCGATACCCCCAATTCGTTGAACCTCGCCACGCCCGCCAGCGCCGTGCTGCATGCGGGCGAGCATCTGCACGCCACGGCGCAGTCCGATGCGCATGTGGCGGCCACGCAAACCTATGCGGCGGTCTCCGCCCGATCGGCCAGCGTGTTCGCGCAGCAAGGGGCGATACACGCTGTGTCGGCGCAAGCGCCGGTGTCGCTGCACGCGCACACCGACATCCTGGAAGCGCTGGCGGGGCAAGACATCACCGTGACGTCGTCGGCCGAGGGCATCGAGATCCTGGGCCAACAGCGCGTCACCTTGCAGGCCGCGGGCGGCAGCGTCACGCTGGATGGCGCCGACATTGTGTTCAAAGGGCCGGGGCTGTTCTCGGTCAAGGGCGCGACGCACAACTTCGTCGGCCCGGGCAGCGACGCGGCCACGCTGCCGGCACTGCCCAGCACCACCGTTGACGACCCGCTGATTGTCAGCGCAGAGCTTATCCACAAGGACGGCGTGCTGGCCACGGCCGCCAAGAAAGCCGGCACCAGTCTGATGGCGGGTTTTGGCGGCGCGGCCGGGGCGGCAGGCGCGGGCGGCGGACTGGCCGGCTTGGGCGATATGGTGCCCAGCGGCTTGAGCGACTTGGGCAAGACGGCCGCGGGCGCGGCGTCCAAGCTGTCGCAGTTGGCCGGCCAGGCGAACACGCTGGCCGGGCTGGCGAAAAATCCCATGGGCGCGCTATCGGCAGCGCCGGGAATGCTCGGCGGCCTGGGTTCGACGCCGTCTGCGGTGGGCGGCTTGCTGAACACGGCCAAAAGCACGATGGGCATGGTGTCGCAGGCGCAGGCCATGATCGCCAACCCGATGTCCGCACTGCCCGCCGCGTCAGGCATGCTGGGCTCCGTGGTGCCGGGCGCAGGCGGCATGATCGACAACGCCACGGCAGCGGTCGGCACGGTGTCCAAGGCGGCAGAACTGATCAAGAACCCGACGGCCGCCTTGCCGGCGGCGACAGACATGCTGGCCTCAGTCGCGCCCGAAGGCGCGTCAAAGGTGATTACGAGCGCGGCTTCGATGGCGGGATTTGGGGGTAGTGCTGCGGGTGGCGCGGCGGGTGCAGGTGCAGGCCTGGGTTCGAGCAGCGGATTGACGGGTGCGGGCGCGACGCCTGCGGTGGCGTCGTCGGGTGACGCTGCGGGAGCAGCGACGGCGGGAGGCAGGTCGACAGCGGCTAGTCCGGCGTCGGCGTCAGCTTCAGCGCCGGCCTCTGCGTCGGCTCCGGCATCTGCTTCGGCACCAGCATCC
>CAJYKY010000103.1 GCA_913775005.1 uncultured Achromobacter sp. | reverse complement strand
CCTACTACCTGCGCGTCGTCGACAAGGACGGCAACGGCCGCATCACCAACAAGCTCGTGGGCAAGGTGTTCGACAAGTACCAGGACGTGTACGTCGGCGACTGCAAGCTCTAAGGCAAGACGCTGAGCGCGGGGGCGGACTCGCCCGCCCCGCGCCGCCAGTCATCGTGGATTCGCATCGCACGCACACCGCTTGAAAGGTCTGCGGCAGGGGGAAGTGTTCATGACGTTTACGCTGATCGTCGAGCAATTGCTGAACGGTCTGCAGTTTGGGTTGATGTTGTTTCTGATCGCGGCCGGCCTGACTCTGGTCTTCGGCATCATGGACATCATGAATCTGGCTCACGGCTCGCTCTACATGGCCGGCGCCTATGTCGCCGCTGAAACCATGCAGCGCACAGGTTCATTTACCGCCGCCGTCCTGGTGGCGGCCGTCGCCACCGGCATCGTCGGCGTCGTGCTGGAACTGACGCTCATCCGCCGCCTCGCGCTGCGTGACCATCTGGCTCAGGTGCTGGGCACCTACGCCGTTATCCTCATCGCCAACGACCTGGTCAAGATGATCTGGGGTCCGGCGCCCGTCATGCTCAATATGCCGGCAGTGTTGTCGGGTCCGGTGCGCTTGCTGCCTGACTTGCTGTACCCGGCTTATCGCCTGATGATCATCGTCTTTGGCGTGGCCGCCGCGGCAGGCCTGTACTGGTTCGTGACGCGTACCCGGGCCGGCGTGCTGGTGCGGGCCGGCGCGTCCAACCGCCAGATGGCGACGTTGATGGGCGTGCGTGTGCCGCTGCTGTTCCTGGGCGTATTCGTGCTGGGGGCCATGTTGGCCGCCGTGGCGGGCGCGCTGCTCGGGCCGATCACGTCGGTGCAGGTCGGCATGGGCGAGGAAATCCTGATCCTGGTGCTGGTGTGCATTGTCATCGGCGGCATCGGTTCGATTCGCGGCGCCTTCGTGGGCGCCTTGCTGGTGGGCATGGTCGACACGGCGGGGCGCGCATTTCTGCCCATGCTGCTGCGCCAGGTCTTTTCGCCGGCCGTGGCCTCCAGCGTCGGCCCGACGCTGGCCGCCATCGCCATTTATGTCCTGATGGCGGCTGTGCTGGTGTTCCGGCCCTCCGGCCTGTTTCCGGCGCGGGGTTGATGATGAGAAGCGCAATCTGGACGGTGGCCCTGTTGGCGGCCTTGGCGGTGTTCCCGCTGGTGGCGCCCGCCCTGGGCCTGGACTTTTATATTTCCTTCGTGCGGCGCGTGTTGATCTACGCGCTGGCGGCGACCAGCCTGAACCTGATCCTGGGTTATGGCGGCATGGTGGCGCTGGGCCACGCGGCCTTCTTCGGCGCGGGCGCCTACGCGGTGGGCATCCTGGCCATGTCGGGCGTCACGTCGGCGCTGGTGTCCTGGCCCGTGGCCATGGTGCTGGCGGGCCTGCTGGCGGCCATCACCGGGGCCATTTCGCTGCGCACCCGGGGCGTGTACTTCATCATGATCACGCTGGCGTTCGCACAGATGCTGTTCTACATCTTCATTTCCCTGCGGCAGTACGGCGGTGAAGACGGCTTGAACCTGCCGGGCTATTCCACGTTGCCGGGTATCGACCTGGCCAATGACATCAGCTTCTATTACCTGGTGCTGGTGCTGTTCGCGCTGTTGATGTGGGTGTTCAGCCGCGTGGTGTCCTCGCGCTTTGGCGCGGCCTTGCAAGGCATTCGTGAAAACGAATCGCGCATGGAGTCGATGGGTTATCCGGTGTACCGCATCAAGCTCATGGCCTTCACGCTGAGCGGTGCGGCGGCGGGCCTGGCGGGCGCGCTGCTGGCCAATCACAACCTGTTTATCTCGCCCAGCCTGATGCATTGGACCCAGTCAGCCAACCTGCTGATCATGGTGCTGGTGGGCGGCATTGGCCTGCGCTGGGGCGGGGTGGCCGGCGCGGTGGTGATGCTGACGCTGGAAGAAGTGCTGCGCCTGTGGACGGAATACTGGCATCTGCCGCTGGGCGTGCTGCTGCTGTGCGTGGTGTTTGGCGCGCCGCGCGGTCTGGTCGGCCTGTTCGGCCCGATGTTCGGCGGGCGGCCTGCGTCCGGCAAGGTGGGATCATGAGCGCAGTAATGAATGGCAATCGGAATGACACGCCCAACGGCAATGCCGCTGCCGGCACGGTAACCCCGGCCTTGCAGGCGACGGGTCTGGTGCGCCGCTTCGGCGCGCTGGTGGCCACCGACAATGTGTCGCTGTCTCTGAACCCGGGCGAGATCCATGCGCTGATCGGCCCCAACGGCGCGGGCAAGTCTACGCTGATCCATCTGCTGTCCGGCACGCTGGCGGCGGATTCCGGCACGCTCACCGTGGGTGGGCGCGACGTCACAGCCATGAACGCGCATCAGCGCGTGGCCGCCGGGCTGTCGCGGTCCTACCAGATCACCAACATCTTCAAGCAGTCCAGCGTGCTGGATAACCTGGTGCTGGCAGTGCAGGCGCACGCGGGCAGCAGCTTCCGTTTCTGGAAGCCGCGCGCCGCCGAGTCCGCGCTGTACGAGCAGGCGCGCGAACTGGCGCGCGAGTGCGCCATCGACGCCAGCCTGCTGGGCCGCCCGGCCGGCACGCTGCCGCACGGCGAACAGCGCAAGGTGGAATTCGCGCTGGCGCTGGCCGCCCGGCCCAGCGTGCTGCTGCTGGACGAACCCATGGCCGGCATGGGGCCGGACGAAACCGTCCGGCTGACCGAACTGATTGAAACGCTGCGCGGACGCGCCGCCATGTTGCTGGTCGAACACGACATGCAGGCGGTGTTCCGGCTGGCGGACCGCCTGTCGGTGCTGGTGTATGGCCGCGTGATTGCGACCGGCACGCCCGACGAGATCCGCGCCAACCCGGAAGTGCGGCAAGCCTATCTGGGCGACGAGGAGACCGCGTGATGCTCACCATCGAATCCGCCAAAAGCGGTTATGGCGCCAGCCAGGTGCTGTTCGGCGTGGACTTGCAGATCGGCGCGGGCCAGGTCGTGACCCTGCTGGGCCGCAACGGCATGGGCAAGACCACGCTGCTGCGCACGATGTTCGGCCAGTTGCCGCTGCGTGGCGGCAAGATCCATTTTGCGGGTCAGGACATCAGCGGCTGGAGCCCGGACCGGGTGGCGCGCGTGGGCATGGCCATCGTGCCCGAAGGCCGCCAGTGCTTTCCGAACCTGACGGTGCGCGAGCACCTGACGGCCTTCGTGGCGGCGCGCAATCCCAATATCGGCGACGCGTGGACGCCAGACCGCGTCTTCGACCTGTTTCCGCGCCTGCGCGAACGCGCGCGCAATATGGGCAACCAGCTGTCGGGAGGTGAACAGCAGATGCTGGCCATTGGCCGGGCGCTGGTCACCAACCCCCGCCTGCTGGTGCTGGACGAGGCCACCGAAGGGCTGGCGCCCAAGATCCGCGAGGAAATCTGGAGCTGCCTGGCCCAGTTGCGGGCGTCGGGCCAGACCATCCTGGTCATCGACAAATATGTCGAAAGGTTGCTGAGCCTGGCGGACCAGCACGTCATCCTGGAACGCGGCAAAGTCGTCTGGACGGGCGATTCACCCGCGTTGGACGCCGACCGTGGCCTCTGGGAACGGTACCTGGGCGTGTAGCAATAAAGCCGCATAACGCGGGGGCGGGCGGGTAAAAAATAAGATATAAACCGCAATAATTCAGCATATACATTGCTGCGTTGAAACTTAAGGTGTCTGGAACGCATCCAGACGTTTGCACCTGTTTCAATTGCCCCCGCTGTTCTCTACACTTGTCGCGCCACCCCATCTCGTGCCTACCAGGTGGGCACGCACGGCACGTCTTATCAAGCTGTCAGGAAGACTTCGCATGGCGAAATGGGGTTTGCGCAAAAAATCATTGATGGCGCTGTTATTGGCGTGCCTGGTCGCCCTGGCGCCCGCTGCCATCATCGGCTGGCTGGTGCTGGACGGGGTCAGGGACCACTTCGGGCGCGCCTTTGCCGACAATTTCACGCAGTTGAACCGCCAGCGCATCCTGGCGCCCGTGTCGCGCGAGCTGGCCTTGTCCTTGCGGCTGGCCGACAGCGAAGTCACGCGCCGCTGGCTGCGCAATGAAAACGATCCCGCCGCGCGCGAGCTGTTCTTCCGCGAAGCCGACGGCTACCGCCGCGATCTGCTGGGGCGGGCGTACTTCATCGCCAGCGCCGAGTCCGGCAACTACTACTTCAACGACGACCAGCCGCTGTCGGAAACGCCGCGCTACACGCTCAGCCGCAGCGCGGCCGACGACGGCTGGTTCTACGCCACGCTGAAGTCGCCCGGCAAATACAACATCAACGTCAATCCCGACCTGAAGCTCAAGACCACCAAGGTGTGGATCAACGCCCAGGTGCGCGACGGCGACAAGGTCGTGGGCTTGACTGGCGCGGGTCTGGACGTGGGCGGTTTCCTGCGGGAATTCGTCAACAGCGGGCAACCCGGCGTCACACCCATCATCGTGGACGAGGAAGGGGCCATTCAGGCGCACATGGACGCCTCGCTGATCGCCTATAACTCGGGCGCCGTCACCACGGCGGGCGCGGCCAACGCCAAGGGCCAGGTGTTCAACCTGCTGGACGCCGGCCCCGGCCGCGACGAGCTGCGATCGGCCATGCACGCCGCCCAGGCCGACCCGCAGTCGGTGCAGACCGCCTGGATCAAGATGGACGGCACGCGCCAACTGGTGGCGGTGGCCTACATGCCCGAACTGCACTGGCATGTGCTGACGGTGGTGGACCTGGGCGCGGCCCGCGTGCTGGACACGGGCTGGCTGTGGCCGGCGGCTATTGGTCTTGTGCTGCTGTTCGCCGCCATGCTGCTGTGCTTCGGTTTCGCCATTGAACGGCTGATGCTGCGCCCGTTGCGCCGCTTGCAGCAGTCGGCCCGCGCCATCGCGGACGGCAGCTACGATGTGCGCCTGCCCCCGGGCGGCCAGGACGAAATCGGTGACCTGAGCCGCGCGTTCGGCGTCATGGCCGACAAGGTCCGCCAGCACACGGCCGAACTGGAAAGCAAGGTGCGCGAACGCACCTCGGAACTGGAAGACGCCAACCGCGCCATGGCGGCTGCGCACAAGAAGATCGGCGATTCGATCGACTACGCCAGCCTGATCCAGCGCGCCATCCTGCCCGACCGCCAGCTGACGCAGTCGCTGGGCGCGCATCACTTCGTGCTGTGGAAGCCGCGTGACGTGGTGGGCGGCGACTTCTATGTGTTCCGCTCGGACGGCGCCAATTGCCTCCTGGGCATTATGGACTGCGCGGGCCACGGCGTGCCGGGCGCGCTGATGACGATGCTGGCGCGCGCGGCCATTGACCTGGCCATCACCGAGGTCGGCCCGTCTGACCCCGCCCGCATCCTGGCGCGCACGGACAGCGCCATCCGCGCCATGCTTGCGGATGCGCAATTGCCCCGGGCGCTGGCCACCAACACCGATGCGGGCCTGGTATATATTGACCGCCAAACCGGGCGCCTGCGTTACGCGGGCGCGAAGATCAGCCTGTACGCCAGCGATGGCGAAACGCTGCGCGAGGTGCCTGGCGGCAAGCGCGCATTGGGCGACAAGCGCGCGGGCGATTACGAAAATATCGACTTGCAGATGGAGCCGGGCTGGACCTATTACCTGGCCACGGACGGCTTCCTGGATCAGGCGGGCGGCGAACACGGATTCGGGTTCGGCAACACGCGTTTTGCAGGAATGCTCAAGAGACACGCGCGGCAGCCGTTAACTGAACAGGCCGCTGCATTTACGCAAGCGTTGGCCGAATACCAAGGTGGCCGTCCCCAGCGTGACGACATCACCTTGCTGTCTTTCCGTTTCGATTAATCGTTATCAGGGCGGTAACCCCTATGAATGCCTCCGATCTCTACGCACTGGGCGAACGGTTCAACCAGAACCGCACCCTGCTGTGCTTCAACGGGCCGATATCCCGCAGCCTGATCGAGGAAATTGG
>CAJYKY010000102.1 GCA_913775005.1 uncultured Achromobacter sp. | reverse complement strand
GGCAAGCTATCGGCATCGCAGGCGGGACCGGCCTGCTGCTCGGCTTGCTGATCAGCCGCCGCTGATCAGGCTTGAGCGTCCGGGCGGGCTGCGTTGGCGAATAGCCGCGCTGCCCGCCCGGCGTTCTTCCAGCCATGGGTCTGCGAAAATCTGTTTTCGGAGTTGCGTCCAGCCTGGTCGGGTTGGTGCGTACGCGCCTTGAGCTGCTGGCGCTGGAAGCCGGCGACGAAAAGGCGCGCTTACTCAAACTGCTGGGCATGGCGTTTGCCGCGCTCTTGTTCCTGACGTTGGCGGTACTGGTATTCACCGTGACGGTTGCGGTGCTGTTCTGGCCCACGGAAGACCGTTATCTGGCTTTGGGATTGCTGGCCGCGTTTTACGGCATCGTTGGTGTCGTGCTGTTGCTGCTGGTGCGTCAAGGCTTGGTTTATGGTCCGACGCCGTTTGCCGCCACCCTGGAAGAACTGGGCCGTGACGCGGAACTGCTTGAACGTATCCGCGAAGCACAAGACGATGACGAACCTCCGGTGCGTCGGCGCGAGGAGATCTGAACCATGACGAAAAGATCTCCTACCATTGATCGCGCGGTGCGTATCGAATTGCTGCGCGCCCGTGCCGCCATTGAGCGCGAGTCCTTGGCGCACAACATCATTGACACCGGCCACCGGCTGGAGCCGTCGTCGATCATCCGTGGCTTGCTGCCTCGGCTGGCATCGGGCGGGGCATCGCGATGGGCCTTGCAGGCCATCACCTTGGCCCGCCGGTATCCGATTGTCAGCTCGTCTCTGTCCACGTTTTTGATGCGTCAGGGCAAGCGATCCAAGCTCTTGAAGATCGCGGGCGGCGCGTTTGTCGGGTGGCAGCTGCTGAAGCTTTGGCAGCGGTCTCGCGACGACAGCTAATCGGTCGATCCGGCAAGCGCCGACGTTGCGCGCCACGAAAAACCCCGCCTATCCGGCGGGGTTTGTTTTTTTCTACAGGCCCAACGTGCTCCACATGTCATCGACGCGCTTCTTGACGCTGGCGTCCATCGTGATGGGCGTGCCCCATTCGCGATTGGTTTCGCCCGGCCATTTGTTGGTGGCGTCCATGCCCATCTTGCCGCCCAGGCCCGACACCGGCGATGCAAAGTCCAGGTAGTCGATGGGCGTGTTTTCCACCAGCAGCGTGTCGCGCACGGGGTCCATGCGCGTGGTCATTGCCCACACCACTTCCTTCCAGTCGCGCGGGTCGATGTCTTCGTCCACCACCACGATGAACTTGGTGTACATGAACTGGCGCAGGATGCTCCACAGCCCGAACATGACGCGCTTGGCGTGGCCCGCGTACTGCTTGCGGATCGACACCACGGCCAGACGGTAGCTGCATCCTTCCGGGGGCAGATAGAAGTCCACGATTTCCGGCAGCTGGCGGCGCAGCAGCGGCACGAACACTTCATTCAGCGCCACGCCCAGCACGGCGGGTTCATCGGGCGGTTTGCCGGTGTAGGTGGAGTGATAGATGGGGTTGCGCCGCATCGTGATCCGTTCTACCGTGAACACGGGGAACCAGTCCTGCTCGTTGTAGTAGCCGGTGTGATCGCCGTAAGGGCCTTCCAGCGCCATCTCGTAATCGGTATTGACCGGCGGCTTCACGCCTTCGGGCACTACGGGCTTGATCGCGCGGGGATCGGACGACGGCAGCAGATGGCCTTCCAGCACGATCTCTGCCCAGGCCGGCACGGACAGATTGCTGCCCAGCGCTTGCGCCACTTCCGTGCGGGAACCGCGCAGCAGGCCGGCAAACTGGTATTCGGAAAGGCTGTCAGGCACGGGCGTGACGGCGCCCAACGTCGTGGCCGGGTCGGCGCCCAGCGCCACGGCGATGGGGAAGGGCGTGCCGGGGTGGGCCAGCGCGTGGTCGCGGAAGTCCAGCGCGCCGCCGCGATGCGACAGCCAGCGCATGATCAGCTTGTTCGGCCCCAGCAACTGCTGGCGGTAGATGCCCAGGTTCTGGCGCTTGGCGTTCGGGCCGCGGGTGATGACCAGGCCCCACGTGAGCAGCGGGGCAATGTCGCCGGGCCAGCAGGATTGGATCGGCAAGCGGTTCAGGTCCACGTCCTTGCCTTCCCAGACGATCTCCTGGCAGGCCGGGCTTTTGACGTTCTTGGGGCTCATGTCCCACAACGCCGCCTTCAGCATCGACACTTTGGCCAGCGCGTCGCGCAGCCCCTTGGGCGCCTCGGGCTCGCGCAGCGAGGCCAGCAATTCGCCAATGTCGCGCAGCGCGCTGACATTGTCGGCGCCCATCCCGCGCGCCACGCGCGAGGGGGTGCCAAACAGATTGGTAAGCACCGGCATCTGTGCCGGCTTGCCCTCATGCAGGGCATTTTCGAACATCAGCGCGGGGCCTTCCGCACGCAGGACGCGGTCGGAAATCTCGGTCATTTCGAGGTTTGTGGACACCGGCGCGGTGATGCGTTTCAAGTCGCCCGAACGTTCAAGTTGAGCGAGGAAGTCTCTAAGGTCGCGGTATTTCACTACAGATCCCAGCGATTTGGTTACATATTGGGTTGAAAGAGAGGTTAACATTGACTCCCTCTTTTATACGCAGGAGGTTTTATGCCCGATGCGTCAGTGGCCAGCCTGTTCAGGAATATGGCCCAAGGAGTGCACGAATATCTTGCCGAGTCCTTGCGTATCTGCTCAGTCTATCTGGGCATCGCGGTGATTGTGACGGTAAGCATGGGATTTGCCCTGCCTGGTTTGCGCGATCAGGCATTGCAAGTGCACAAAGCCTTGTTGACCGCCCTAGCGCCTTCATCCATGCAAGCCAGCACCGAATCCGACGTGGGTTCCGAGCTGGGGTCCGACACAGCGTCGGCGATTGCCATGGCCGTTCCAACCGCGCCCGCCAGCAACGCCACCGGCATGCTGGGGCCCGCCCGTGTGGCGCCGCCCGTCCCGAAGAAGCCCCCTATGGTGGCAACGGGGCCGCAGGCCGAAGCCTTGCGCAACTATATCTCGCGTAAGTACAAGGTGGCGTATGACGCTACTGGTCCGCTTTTGAACACCGTCTACAAGGTCAGCCGCGAAAAGCAGCTGGACCCTTTGCTGGTGCTGGCGGTGATCGCCATCGAATCGCGCTACAACCCCTTGGCCGAAAGCCACGTGGGCGCGCAGGGTTTGATGCAGGTGATGACCAGCGTGCATCAAGAGAAGTTCGACGCGGTCGGCAAGACCGCGCTGGATCCGGTGGCCAATATCGGCGTCGGCGCCACGATTCTGCGTGACTGCATCAGCCGTCGCGGTTCCGTTGACGGGGGCCTGGCCTGTTATGTTGGGTCCACCGGACCGGACGACAACGGCTACGGCGCGAAAGTGCAGGCGGAACGCCGGCGCCTGGCGCTGGCTTCAGGCATTGCGCTGGCGCGGGATTGATCCTGCCCGCGTCGCCGGATTCGTGATGCGTCGCAGCCGGATCCTCGCTTGATCGCAAAAGCGCGCTCTTTACGAGCGCGCTTTTTTTCGCCTAGCGGTTCAAGAACCGGCCCATCCGGGCCACGGCCTCTTCCAGGCGGTCCAGCCCTGTCGCGTACGAGAAACGCATGGTGTGACCGGCGTGCGCCGGGCCGAAGTCCAGGCCCGGCACGGCCGCCACTCCCGCTTCCAGCAACAGGCGCTGCGAGAACGTGGCGCTGTCCACGCCCAGCTTGCTGATATCCGCATAGATGTAGAACGCGCCGTCGGGCTTGACCGGCACGTGCAGCCCCAAGCGCTCGAATTCGGGCAGCAGATAGTCGCGGCGCTGCTTGAAGGCTTCGCGGCGATGCTCGAAGGTTTTCATGGCCTGCTCGGTAAAGCAGGCCAGCGCGGCATGCTGGGCCAGCGTCGGCGCGCAGATGGCCAGGCTGGCGGCAATTTTTTCCACGGGCGCGATCATGGCCTCAGGCACGATCATCCAGCCCAGGCGCCAGCCCGTCATGTGGAAGTACTTCGAGAAGCTGTTGATGATGATCACATCGTCATCCAGCGTCAGCGCCGAACGCGGCTCGCCTTCGTACGACAGGCCCAGGTAGATTTCATCGACGATGGCAAACCCGTCACGGGCGCGCACCTGCGCCAGCAATTCGGCCATTTCGTCGCGGGCGATGGACGTGCCGGTGGGATTGCTGGGCGAGGCGATCAGCACGCCCTGCGTGGCGGGCGACCAATGTTGCACCACATCGTCGGCCGACATCTGGAAACGCTTGGCGGCCGAGCTGGGGATCAGGCGGGGAAAGCCGCCCGCGGCCAGCACAAAGTTGCTGTTGGCGGGGTAGGACGGATCGGGCATCAGCACCTCGCCGCCGGTGTTCACCAGGGCCGAGCAGGCCAGCGTCAATGCGCCGGATGCCCCCGACGTCACAATCACGCGCGCCGGGTTGATCTTGGCGCCGAACTTGTCGTGGTAGAACTGCGCAATCGCTTCGCGCAGCGGCATCAGGCCGGCGGGCGGGCTGTAGCCGCTGAGCCCGGCGCGGGCGGCGCGTTCCAGCGCTTCCACCACCTGAGGGGGCGCGGTAAAGTCCGGTTCCCCGATGCCCAGGCTGATAATGTCCTTGCCGGCCGCCTGTAGCGCTTGCGCCTGTTTGAAGAGTTCTACGGCCTGAAAGGTCAGAAATTCGTTGGCGCGAGTGGCAAGGCGGGGCATTTGGATTCTCGAAAGCGTCTTTGATGCGGAAAAAGGAATTGTAGTCATGCAGCCATCCCGGCGCGCTTTCCTGTTGGGCAGGCGGCCCGTCCAGACTCCCTGGGCCGCGTTTTTGCAGCGGCTCAAGCTGCTTTGCCAGGGGCCGGTCGACGATCTGGGCGAAGACGGCAGCAGCGGTCCGCGTGCCGTTCTGATCCCGACGCGCGATGCCGACGTGGCGCATGCGCGCACGCTTTGCGCCGAATACCGGCATGTGATGGCCTTGGCCGGGGCCGACGCGCCTTACGCACCCGCCACAAGTCCGCAACTGGTGATTGATCCTTCCCGGCTGGCTGGCCTGGCCCGGCTGACGGATCTGCCCGACGGCAGGCCGCGCTGGCGGGTTCAACCGGGTGCTCCCGTAGCGGCGCTGGCGCAGGCTGGCATGCGCCAGTTCGCCGGCCTGCCGGATCACATGACGGTGGCTCAGTGGCTGGCGGCGCCCGCGCACTGGCCTGCGGGCCGCTGCGCCGCGTCGGGCGTGCTGTCGGTGGATGTGATGCTGGCAGACGGCGTGGAGGAAACGTTGGGACCGTTTGGCGAAGCCGATGTGCAGCCCCTGCGGTCGTCCACCGTGCAAAGCCTGATCCCCGCGCTGTTCCGGCTGGCGACGGGCGGTGACGCCTTTGCGACCAATGATGGCTATCACTGGCTGGGCCGCTATCGCCTGGATGCGCTGCTGCCGCTGGCCCCCGATACGGTCAATCTGGCGCATCTGCTGCTGGGCCATGGCGGCACGCTGGCCTGGG
>CAJYKY010000101.1 GCA_913775005.1 uncultured Achromobacter sp. | reverse complement strand
CGATGCGCAGCTCTTCCAGCTTGTTCTGCGGGCCGCGAGCCAGCAGTTCGTACATGTCGATGTCTTCCATCAACGACTGCTTGGCCATCAGCATGGCCTTTTCAGCGGTACCGCCGACGCCGATGCCGAGCATGCCCGGCGGGCACCAGCCAGCGCCCATCGACGGCACGGTCTTGAGCACCCAGTCCACCAGCGAATCGCTGGGGTTCAGCATGGCGAACTTGGTCTTGTTTTCCGAACCGCCGCCCTTGGAAGCGATTTGCACGTCGACCTTGTCACCTTGGACAAGCTCGACGTGCAGGATACAGGGCGTGTTGTCGCGGGTGTTCTTGCGCGCGAACAGCGGATCGTCCAGCACGGAGGCGCGCAGCGGATTGTCCGGGTTCAGGTAACCGCGGCGCACGCCTTCGTCACAGAGTTCTTGCAGGGTGCGCTTGGTGTCGAAGCGCACGCTCATGCCGATCTTCAGGAAGACGTTGACGATGCCGGTGTCCTGGCACAGCGGGCGCTTGCCTTCGGCGCACATGCGCGAGTTGGTGAGGATCTGCGCCATCGCGTCACGCGCGGCGGGGCTTTCCTCGCGCTCGTAGGCGCGCGCCAGATGGCGGATGTAGTCGACGGGATGGTAGTAGCTGATGAACTGAATGCCATCGGCAATCGACTGGATTAAGTCTTCTTCTTTAATGATGACGGACATGGCGATTTACGAGCTAGGGATGAAAACGTGAAAACGCGGCTAGCGGGATAGGCCAGCCGCACTGGAAAAGAACTATTTTGCCGCCGGGCCGCCCCAAGGCAAAATGCGCCCCCTCAGGGGGCAGCAAACGAGCACTGCGAGTGCGGCGTGGGGGCTACCTTTTGCCGCCGGGCCGCCCCAAGGCAAAATGCGCCCCCTCGGGGGGCAGCAAGCGAGCAAAGCGAGTGCGGCGTGGGGGCTTACTTCGCTTGCCAGACCGGCTTGCGCTTTTCAGCGAAAGCGGTGGCGCCTTCTTTCGCGTCGGCGGACGTGAAAATGTGGGCGATCAAGGGACGCTGGCGGTCGAACATGCCTTCCTGGTCCCAATCGCCCGCCTGCGCCACGATGCTCTTGGCAGTCTGCACGGCCAGCGGGCCGTTCTCGACAATGGCGCGCGCCAGTTCCAGCGCGCCAGCCAGCGCACCGCCCGGTTCGGTCAGGCGGTTGACCAGGCCAAACGCGTGGGCGCGCTCGGCCGTCAGCATTTCACCCGTCAGGATTACTTCCATGGCGATGTGGTACGGCAAACGGCGCGGCAGGCGCAGCAGGCCGCCCGCACCGGCCACCAGGCCGCGCTTGACTTCCGGCAGGCCGAATTTGGCATTATTGGCAGCCACGATCAGGTCAGACGCCAAGGCCATTTCGCAGCCACCGGCCAGCGCGTAGCCTTCCACGGCAGCGATCAGCGGCTTCTTGGGCGGGCGTTCATTCAGCCCGGCAAACCCACGGCCTTCCACATAGGGCCGCTGGCCCGACTTGGCAAACGCCTTCAGATCCATGCCCGACGAGAAGGTGCCGCCACCGCCCGTCAAAATGCCGATGCGTACGTCGTCGCGGCTGTCCAGCTGGTCCAGCGCGGCGGCCATGGCCACGGCGGTTTCCAGGTTGATGGCGTTCTTGGCTTCGGGACGGTTGATCGTGATGATCTGGATGCCGTCGGTGACTTCCACCGTGATCAGGTCTGACATGGGACTGCTCCTTCCGGGATTTCTCGGAATCAGGTTCCGGGTTTTATATAAGACTTGGGACGCAACCTGGAATCATACGACCATTGGTTTACGGGCGCAGCGGCCACCGCCCGGGGCGTCCACCCAGGGCACACTGGCACCCGGAATACGCCCGGGCGGCGCAGATGTAACGGCCCCGAATGGTCCCGAATGGCCCCCGATTACCCCAGACAAATCGCCCCAGACGGCACGGGAAAACAGGATAGGCCCGGGCCAGTTAAAATGCCGGGTTTCCTACGCCCACGGCAGGCCTTGCCCGGCGAGTCGAATTCCAAGAATCCTATGCTCACCTTTCAGCAAATCATCCTTACGCTCCAGGAATACTGGGACAAGCAGGGTTGCGCCCTGCTGCAACCCTACGACATGGAAGTCGGCGCCGGCACCTCGCACACGGCCACATTCCTGCGCGCGATCGGCCCGGAGCCGTGGCGCGCCGCCTATGTGCAACCGTCGCGCCGCCCCAAGGACGGCCGTTACGGCGAAAACCCGAACCGCCTGCAACACTATTACCAGTATCAGGTCGTGCTGAAGCCGGCTCCCCCGGACATCCTGGACCTGTACATCGGTTCGCTGAAAGCGCTGGGCATCGATCCCACGCAACACGACATCCGCTTCGTCGAAGACGACTGGGAAAACCCCACGCTGGGCGCCTGGGGCCTGGGCTGGGAAGTCTGGCTGAACGGCATGGAAGTCACGCAGTTCACGTATTTCCAGCAAGTGGGCGGCCTGGATTGCACGCCGACCACCGGTGAAATCACGTACGGCCTGGAACGCCTGGCCATGTACCTGCAAGACGTGCAAAGCGTCTATGACCTGGTCTGGACCGAAGGCGCCAACGGCAACCGCGTGCTGTATCGCGACGTCTTCCACCAGAACGAAGTCGAGCAATCCACGTACAACTTCGAGCATTCGTCGGCCGACATGCTGTTTGCCCACTTCAATGACTACGAAGCCGAGGCCAAGCGCCTGATGGAAGTGCCGCTGGCGCTGCCGGCCTACGAGGCCGCCCTGAAAGCCGCGCACACCTTCAACATGCTGGACGCGCGGGGCGCCATCAGCGTGACCGAACGCGCCGCCTACATCGGCCGTATCCGCAACCTGTCGCGCGCTGTCGCCCAGGCTTATTTCGATTCCCGCGAACGACTGGGCTTTCCCATGCTGCGCCGCACCCAGGCCGCCGGGGAGGCTGCATAAATGACGACGAACATCCGCCCCCTGCTGGTCGAACTGCTGACCGAAGAACTCCCGCCCAAGGCCCTGCAAAAGCTGGGCCAGGCCTATGCCGAAGGCGTGCGCGCCACGTTGGAACGCCACGGCCTCTTGGCCGAAGGCTGCGCCATCACGGCCTATTCCACGCCGCGCCGCCTGGCCGTGCACCTGTCCGCCGTGCTGGCGCAGGCGCCCGACCAGCCCTACGCTGAAAAGCTGATGCCCGTGAAGATCGGCCTGACCGAAGACGGCAAGGCCACCCCGGCGCTGCAAAAGAAGCTGGCCGCCAAGGGCCTGGAAAACATCGACCTGGCGACGCTGGACCGTGAATCCGACGGCAAGCAGGACTACCTGGTTGCACGCGGCACCGCCGCGGGCGCCTCGCTGGCCGCCGGCTTGCAGGAAGGCATCGACACGGCGCTGAACAGCCTGCCGATTCCCAAGGTGATGCGCTACCAATTGGCCGACGGCGTCACCACCGTCAAATTCGTGCGTCCCGCCCACGGCCTGATCGCGCTGTTTGGCGCCGACGTGGTGCCGGTGTCGGCGCTGGGCATGCAGGCTGGCCGCGACACGCTGGGCCACCGCTTCATGAGCAACGGCCCGGTCACGGTTGCCGATGCCGATTCCTACGCCGCCACGCTGGCCGAAAAGGGCCGCGTCGTGGCCTCGTTCGAAGGCCGCCGCGACGAGATCCAGCGCCAGTTGCTGGACCACGCGAACCGCCTGTCGGCCACGCTGGGCGATGACCCGGAAGTGGCCGCGCTGCTGGACGAAGTGACCGCGCT
>CAJYKY010000100.1 GCA_913775005.1 uncultured Achromobacter sp. | reverse complement strand
GGCCCAGCGCACCGGCGCCACCATCTATTACCTGGAACTGCTGCCCGAAGCCGATGTGCAGCGCGCCGGCCGTCCGCCCGCACTGGCGCTGATGCCCACGCCGGGCGACGTGGACCTGGTGGTGGCGGCCGAGCTGATGGAAGGCGGGCGCGCGATCCAGCGCGGCCTGGTGACGCCAGCGCGCACCGTGCTCTTGTCTTCGTCGCACCGCAGCTACGCCGTCAGTGAAAAATCCGCGCCCGGTAACGGCATTGCCGACCCCAACAAAGTGCTGGAAGCGGGCCGCAGCGCCGCCAAGCGCTTTCTGTGCTTTGACCTGCAAGAACTGGCCGACCGCGCGGGCAGCGTCATCAGCGCCAGCCTGTTCGGCGCCGTGGCCGGCAGCGGCGCACTGCCCTTTTCGCGCGAAGACTTCGAAGCCACCGTACGCCGCGCGGGCCTGGGCGTAGACGCCAGCCTGCGCGCCTTCGCGCTGGGCTTTGACGCCGCGCAACAAGCGCCCGCGCAACCGGCTGCCATCGACCTGACGCGCGCCGTGCCGGATGTCCCCGAGCGCGCCGCCAGCCCCAAGACGCAAGCGCTGCTCGATTCGATCAAGCGCGATTTTCCCGCCTGTGCGCAGCCCATGCTGACGGCCGGCGTGCGCCGCCAGATTGAATTCCAGGATCTGGCCTACGCCACCGACTACCTGCGCCGCATGAAAGCGCTGCGCGATCTGGATGCGCAGTACGGCGGGGATGCGCAGCAGTGGGCGCTGACCTGTGCCGCCGCCCGCTATGTAGCCACCGCCATGGCCTACGACGACGTGATCCGCGTGGCCGATCTGAAAACGCGCGGCACGCGTTTCGAACGCGTCCGCCGCGAAGTGGGCGCGCGCCCCGAACAGCTGGTCTTGATGACCGACTACATGCACCCGCGCCTGGAAGAAATCTGCGGCACCTTGCCGGCCGGCCTGGGCCGTTGGCTCGAAAGCTCCAAAGCATTTGGCGGCTTTGTCGAACGCCGCCTGGGCAAGGGCCGGCTGATGCAAAGCGGCACGCTCAGCGGCTTCCTGATGCTGTATGGCCTGGCCGGCATGCGGCGCTTTCGCCGCAGCACGCTGCGCCACCAGATTGAATCCGAAGGCTTGCAGCAATGGCTGGACCTGATTACCCGGCTGGTGCCGCAGGACTACGCGCTGGCGGTTGAAACCGTTAATTGCCGGCGTCTGGTCAAGGGCTATAGCGACACGCACGTACGCGGTGACGGCAAGTATCGCCAGCTGCTCGCCGCCGCAGCGCAGCTGGCTGGCCGGCCCGATGCCGCCGCATCGCTGCGCGCATTGCGCGAGACCGCGCTGGCCAACGAGAAATGCGGCCCCATGGAACGCCAGCTGGCCGACACGCTCGCCGACAAGCTGGCTGCCTGATTCGAATACCGATTAGAGACAAACGCCGTGCAGACACTCAAACTCATCGTCCGCGAAGTCCAGCAAGAGTCACCGCTGATCCGTTCTTTCCGCCTCACGCGTGAAGACGCCGGCGTGCTGCCCGCCTTCGGCCCCGGCGCGCACGTCAAAGTCACCGTGCCGGGCTTGCGCGAACCGCGCTGCTATTCCCTGGTGCAACTGGCGCCTGAAGCCGGCAAGTTCGCCGAGCCCGGCGAATACCGTCTGGGCGTGCGCCTGGAAGACCCCAGCCAAGGCGGCTCGCGCCACATGCATGGCTTGGCCGAGGGCGACACGATCAGCATCGAAGGCCCCAAGAATGATTTCCCGCTGCACGAAGCGCCGGCGGGCGACGAACCCGTCGTGTTGATTGCAGGCGGCATCGGCATCACGCCGATCGCGTCCATGGCCGCCGCGCTGAAGTCCGCCGGCCGCGCCTTTCAGCTGCACTACTGTGGCCGCAGCAAGGACCAGTTGGCGTTCCTGACGGAACTCGAAGCGCTGGCAGGCGCCGACCTGATCGTGCACGCCGACGACGACGCCGCCAGCCGCTTCGATCTGCAAGCACTGCTGGCTGCCGCAACACCGCGCCAGCACCTGTATGTGTGCGGCCCCAAAGGCTTGGTCGACGCCGTCATCCAGGGCGCCAAGGCGAAGCACTGGCCCGACGCGCATGTGCACTTTGAACTATTCACCACCGCCGCCGCGCAAGCGGGCGACCAGCCCTTTGAGGTCGAACTGCGCCAGTCGGGCCGCACGCTGACCATCCCGGCCGACAAGACCATCGTCGATGTCATGGAAGAAGAAGGCTGCGACCCGATGTACGACTGCAAGCGCGGCGAATGCGGCGTCTGCCAGGCCACCGTGCTGGAAGGCGAACCCGATCACCGCGACTACTACCTCTCGGACACCGAGAAGGCCAGCGGCAAGATCATCCAGATCTGCATCTCGCGCGCCAAGTCGGCGCGCCTGGTGCTGGACCTGTAAGCCGCACGCGCCGCCGACAAGGAAGCGACCATGTCCAACTACCGCGACAACCCCGACGCCATCCGCGCGCTCTTGCGCGACACGGAAGTCCACAAGGACCTGTTTATCGACCAGGAGCTTTTCGACCTGGAGATGGAACGCCTGTTCGCCAACACCTGGGTGTACGTCGGCCACGACAGCCAGGTGCCGAACCCGGGCGACTACATCACCACCACCGTCGGCAATCAGCCCGTCGTCATGGTTCGCCACAGCGACAAGAGCGTGCGCGTGCTGCACAACCGCTGCCCGCACAAGGGCACGATGGTGGCGGGCGAAGCCTGCGGCAACACCGGCAAGTTCTTCCGCTGCCCCTACCACGCGTGGACGTTCAAGACGGACGGCAGCCTGTTGTCGATTCCGCTGAAAAAGGGCTACGAGAACACCGGCCTGGAAAACTGCGAAGCCAGCCAGGGCATGGCCGCCGTCAAAGACGTGAAGAACCATCGCGGCTTCGTGTTCTGCCGCTTGAATCCCGAAGGCCAATCGTTCGAAGACTTCTTTGGCGACTCCCTGTCCACGCTGGACAACATGGTGGACCGGTCGCCCGAAGGCCGCCTGGAAGTGGCGGGCGGCGTGTTGCGCTACATGCATCGCTGCAACTGGAAGATGCTGGTCGACAACCAGACCGACACCTGCCACCCGATGGTGGCGCATGAATCGTCCGCCGGCACGGCGGTGAAGGTCTGGGAACAAGCGCCCGAAGGCACGCCCAAGCCGATGGCCGTTGAACTCTTCGCGCCCTTTATTTCGCCCTACGAATTCTTCGAGAACATGGGCATCCGCGTCTGGGAAAACGGCCACGGGCATACCGGTGTGTCGGACTCAATCCATGCCTCGTATTCCGGCGTGCCGGGGTACTGGGACGCGATGGTGGCGGCCTATGGCGAAGACCGCGCCAAAGCCATCCTGGGCGATGTGCGCCACAACACCGTGTACTTCCCCAACATCATGGTGAAGGGTCCGATCCAGACCTTGCGCATTTTCAAGCCCAACGCCGCCGACCGCACCCTGGTGGACTCGTGGACGTTCCGGCTGGTGGGCGCGCCCGACCTGCTGCTTGAGCGCACGCTGATGTACAACCGGCTGATCAATGCGCCGACCTCCGTCGTCGGCCACGATGACCTGGAAATGTACGAACGCGCGCAAGACGGCCTGAATTCCCGCGCGCGCGACTGGGTCAACGTGGGGCGGCTGTATGCGCCGGGCGAAGAAGACCAGAAGAACGTCACCACCAACGGCACCAACGAATGGCAGATGCGCAACCAGTACCGCGCATGGGGCCGCTACATGACTGGACCGGAGTCGGTATGAGCGCAAGCGATCGCGAGTTGATTGATTTTGTCTACGCCGAAGCGCGCCTGCTGGACGAGCTGCGTTTTGAAGACTGGTTGAATCTGTACACCGAAGACGGCTATTACTGGATGCCGCTGGCCCATGGCCAGACGGATCCGAAACTGCATGCGTCGCTGATGTACGAAGACAAGCTGCTGCTGCGCGTGCGCGTCGAGCGGCTGGCCGGCCAGCGCACGTTTTCGCAGCAACCCAAGAGCCGCTGCCATCATCTGTTGCAGGCGCCCACGGTCGAACACGGCCACCCCGACGCCGCGCCCGCAGAAGGCCGGCACGTGGTGCGCACGGCCTTTCACTATGTTGAAACGCGGCAAGACACGCAGACGCTGTTTGCCGGGTGGGCCACGCATCACCTCGTCGAGCAGGACGGCGCGCTGCGCATCCGGCTCAAGCGCGTTGACCTCGTCAACTGCGACGCCGCCTTCGGCAACATCCAATTGTTCATGTAGGAGCGGGTTGTGAGCACCACCGTCCACCAGGCTTTTTGCGACACCGCGACCCGTTACGGGACCCAGCCCTTCCTGTGCATCCTGCCCGAAACGGCCGAGGCCTACGGCATTCCGGCGGGCGAGCTCGGCTACGCCCAAGCCGCTGACGCTATCGAAACGCTGCGCGCCGCGTATGCGCGCGCGGGCTACGGGCATGGCCACCGCGTGGGCTTGCTGCTGGAGAACCGTCCGTCGTTCTTCCTGCATTGGTTTGCGCTGAACGCGCTGGGCGTGTCGGTCGTGCC
>CAJYKY010000099.1 GCA_913775005.1 uncultured Achromobacter sp. | reverse complement strand
CCGCAGGCGATGTTGGCGGAGCTGACGTATTGCAGCACCGCCGCGTCATTGCCCATGGTCCACGCGCCATAGCTTTCGCCCATGTCGCAGTTCATATCGATGCGGGTTGTCATCGCGGTTCCTTTGTAAGCGGGGAGAGCAGCGCGCGCAGCGGGGCGAGCGCCTCGGTTAGCTGTGCAAACGCATGTTCGCGTTCGCCGTCCAGTCGTTGCGCCTCGTCCAGGTCGATCAAGGCAAAGCGCAACGTGTCGCCGGGTGCCGATTGCGCCAGGGCGGGCAGATCCACGGTGGCGATCTGCGCAATCTTGGGATAGCCGCCGGTGGTCTGGCGGTCGGCCATCAGGATGATGGCCTCGCCGCCCGACGGCACCTGCACCGTGCCGAACGAGGCGGCTTCGCTCAGCATCTGACGCGGGCGCTCCAGCGCCAGCGCCGGTCCTTGCAGCCGGTAGCCCATGCGGTCCGACTGCGGGCTGATACGAAATTCCGCCTGCGTGAACGCTCCGCGCGTGGCGCTGGAAAAGGCGTCCCAATGCATGCCGGGCAGTACGCGGATGACGGCGCGGCGCTTGTTGGCCAAGACGCCAGGCAGATAGATGCGCACCTCCCACAAGGCACGGTGCAGCGCGAGCAGGTCGCGGTCTTCGGACAAGGCGGCGCGCAAGGGGATTTGATCGCCACGCCGCAAGGCCCGGCCTTCGAAGCCGCCAAAGCCGCTGCGTAGATAGGTGCTTTCGCTGCCCATCACGGAGGGCAGGTCGAAACCGCCGTGTACGGCGAGGTAAGCGCGCACTCCGCCGGCGGCCGGGCCTGCGAAGGCCAGTGTGTCGCCGGCACGCGCCACCAGCGGGCGGTGCACGGGCACGTCCTGCCCGTTCAGCGTGGCTTTCATGTCGGCGCCCGCCAGCGCAAAACACGCCGGCGCGTCGAAGCGCAAGGTGGGGCCGGTCAGCGTCATTTCCAGCGTTGCCGGGTCGCCGGTATTGCCCGCCAGCGCATTGGCCAGCCGGTGCGCGCGTTCGTCCATGGCCCCTGCGGCCGGAATGCCCTGATGCTGAAAACCGTACCGGCCGCCATCCTGAAAGCTGGACAGCATGCCGGGCTTGATCACCGTCACCGTCATGGCTGCGTGTCCCGGATACGGTTGAATTCGTCGGCGCTGATCGGCACGAAGCGCACCGCGTCACCCGGTTGCAGCAGCGAGGCTGGCTCGCGCTGCGGGTTGAACATGGCGAGCGGCGTCGCGCCAATCAGGTTCCAGCCGCCGGGCAGCCGGTTGGGGTAGATCACCGTCTGCCGGTTGGCGATGGCCACGGAGCCAATCGGCACCACCGTGCGCGGCGAGGCGCGGCGGGGAATGTTCAGTTTTTCGTCGTGCAGACCCAGGTACGGATGGCCGGGCGCAAATCCCAACATGAACACCATGCTGCGCGGGCCGCTGTGCAGGGCTATAACTTCGTCGGCCGTGATGCCGGCCGCAAGCGCCACATCGAGCAGGTCTGGGCCATGTTCGCCGCCATAGCAGACGGGGATGTCAATCTGGCGCCCCGCCTCGGCGTCTGCCGGGATGCCTTCGGCAAGCAGCGCATCGATGCGGGCGGCAAGCAAGGAAAAGGTGGGGGCGTTGCCGGGGGTCAGCCCACCGGGCCGGTAGTGCACGGCCACGGCAACGAAAGAGGGCACCACATCGGTCACGCCGGGCAGTTCAGCGGCGCGCAGTTTGCGCGCCGCGGCCAGACAGGTCCGGCCGACGGCGGCGTCGATGTGGTCACCGAAGGTGATAATCAGGCAGCGATCACCTTGCGGCTGGATGCGCCACGCGGTTTCGGCCGGAGAAGGGGGTTCGGATGAAGCGTTCAACGGCGCGGAACCTGTAGAGGCGGTTTACTTGGCGAACAAGGAGTCCATGTTCTTGAAGGCCTTGAATTCCAGTGCGTTGCCCGACGGATCCAGGAAGAACATCGTGGCTTGTTCGCCCACTTCGCCCTTGAAGCGGATGTAGGGTTCGATGACGAATTCGGTGCCGGCGTCGATCAGGCGCTTGGACATGGCTTCCCATTGTTCCATGGAAAGAACGGCCCCGAAATGGCGCACGGGCACGTTGTGCGAGTCCACGGCGCTGGTGGCCTTGTGGCCGCATTCGCTGGGTGCCAGGTGGGCGACGATCTGATGGCCGTAGAAGTTGAAATCGATCCATTCGGACGAGCTACGGCCCTCCGGACAGCCCAGCTTTTCGCCGTAGAAGGCGCGGGCTTCGGCCAGGTCGCGGACCGGGAAGGCCAGATGGAACGGCGGCAGGTTGGTTTGAGCGGTCATGAAAATTTCCGGGTCATTCAAAAGGGTGATCGGCCTTGCGGGGGCCGCATGTGCGCACGCTTACAGCGCGTTAGCAGCAGAACGTAGTTTAGGTATTGTTTTTTTGATTGAAAAACGATATTTTTTGTGCCTTAGCATCAAATATTTTGATCGTGATCAAAGAATTCAAGACCTTCATCGCCGTCGCACGCGATGGCACCTTCACCGGCGCGGGCGCGCATCTGGGCCTGACGCAGTCGGCCGTCAGCGCGCAGATCAAACGGCTGGAGGAATATCTGGGCGTAGAACTTTTCGACCGGGGCGCGCGAGCGGCCGTGTTGAACGCGCATGGGCGCGAGATGCTGCCGCAGGCTGAAGAACTGGTCGCCATGGCCGAACGCATGGTTACCACGGCGGGCGCGGGGCAGGTCAGCGGGTCGTTGCGCATCGGCGCCATTGCGTCGGTGCAGCAGGGCTTGATGGTCGATGCGCTGGGGCGCTTTCGCGCCGTCTATCCTGATGTGCGGGTGCGTCTGGTGCCGGGCGTGTCGCTGTCGTTGCTGGGGCAGGTGGATGCGGGCGAGGTCGATATGGCCGTGCTGATCCGTCCGCCGTTCACGCTGCCGCCGGAATTGGGCTGGCAGCGCTTGACGACCGAGCCGGTGGTGCTGGCCATGCCCGACTCGATGCCCGTTGCACCGTGGCGCGAGGTGCTGGCCACGCAGCCGTTCATCCGCTATGACCGCGCGTCATTTGGCGGGCGCGTCGTGGATATCTTTCTGAAAAAGCACCGGCTCAATGTGCACGAGGCGGTGGAGCTGGATGAGATTGAAGCTATTGCCAACCTGGTGCGCCACGGCCTGGGCGTGGCGTTGCTGCCGCAATTGCGCGGCTTGGACATGACGGGCTTGCGGCTGGTGCCGTTGGGCGCCGAGGCCTTTCACCGCGAAATCGGCATCATCGGCCGGCTGCCTTTCGATGCGGGCAGCGTGCGGGAAAAGATGGCGGAATGTTTGATGGCGGCAGCCGCTGGCCGCGAATGAAATGGGCGCCCGGTTCAGGGGCGCCCCATATAGAAGCGCCCCTTAGCCGGGCGCCCCTATGCCGGGCGCCCCTATGCCGGGCGCCCGTCGCAGAGACTTCAAGCCGCAATTACAAGCGGTCGCAGCGCACCGTGATCGGGTGATTGCGCAGCGTGGTCATGACGACGTCGTCCACCTGGCCTTCCACGTCGGTGATCACATAGCCGATCTGGCCCTTGGTTTGCAGCGTCTGGCTGACGATGTTCAAGCCATGCTGCGCCATCAGGTTGTCCAGCGTACCCAGCGCGCCCGGCGCGTTGCGGTGCACGTGCAGGATGCGGGTGGCGCCCGCCGGTTCCAGATACGGCAGTTCGGGGAAATTGACGGCGCCCTTGGTCGTACCCGCCTGCATGAAACGCACCAGCTTTTCGGCCACTTCACGGCCGATGTTCTCTTGCGATTCCTGCGTGCTGCCACCAATGTGCGGCGTGAGGATGACGTTGGGCATGCCGATCAGCGGGCTGGCCAGCGGTTCGTCGGCGCCCTTGGGCTCGGTGGGGAACACGTCCAGCGCGGCGCCCGCCAGGTGCCCGGACTTCAGCGCCGCGTGCAGCGCGTCGATGTCCACCACCGTGCCGCGCGATGCGTTGATCAGGATGGCGCCACGACGCATGCGGGCGATGGTCTCGGCGTTCATGATGTTTTCGGTGGACTTGCCGCCCGGCACATGCAGCGTCACCACATCGGCCTGTTCCAGCAGGTCGTTGAGCGAGCCGGCAGGCCGCGCGTTGCCCAGCGGCAGCTTGGCTTCGACGTCGTGATAGATCACGCGCATGCCCAGCCCTTCGGCCAGCGTGCTGATCTGCGAACCGATGTTGCCGTAACCCACGATGCCCAGCGTCTTGCCGCGCGTTTCAAACGCGCCGGCGGCGCTCTTGTCCCAGTGGCCCAGATGCACGCGCGCATTTTTTTCCGGGATACGGCGAAGCAGCAAAATCGCTTCGCCCAGCACCAGTTCGGCCACGGAACGCGTGTTGGAGAAGGGGGCGTTGAACACCGGCACGCCGCGCTGCATGGCCGAATCCAGGTCAACCTGGTTGGTACCGATGCAGAAGCAGCCCACGACGCGCAGGTCGGGGCTGGACAGCAGGGCGGCGTCCAGGTGCGTGCGAGAACGGATCCCCGCCACTTGCACGCCGCGCAGGGCGTCGTGCATCTGCGCGGGCGGCAGGGCCGCTGCGTGCGTGACGATGTCGGTGTAGCCGGCGGCTTCGAAGACCGCGCGGGCGCTCGGATGGATGTTCTCGAACAGGACGATTTTTGCCATGACTGCCAAGGGGTGGGTGAGAAATGCGTTTTATTTATTGTGGCGCATTTTTGTTGCGGTGCAAGGAGTAGCCATTGAGGCGGTGTGGATGAATTGTTTCAAGCGCCCCAGCTGGTGATGCCGGGGGTTTTCACACGGGCCTGACGTCAACGATACGCCTGAAACACCGTGGCGCCACCTCGTTTGTCCACCAGCAGCACATCATGCGGGGTTTTTCGGCCGCCGTATTCGGGGCCGTCCATGCCAGGCGAACCCAGCGGCATGCCGGGCGCGGCCAGTCCTGCCGCATCCGGTTTTTCCAAGAGCAGGCGGCGGATGTCGCGGGCAGGCACGTGGCCTTCGACGGCATAACCATCGACCACGGCGGTGTGGCACGAGCCGTGGTTGGCCATGCCGGCGTTGCGGCGGATGGGGCCGGTGTCGTCAACGTCGTGGGTGGTGACGGCAAAGCCGTTGTCGCGCAGGTGCTTGACCCAGTCTTCGCAGCAACCGCAGGTGGGCGTCTTCCAGACTTCCACCTTCACGGCGTTCTGCGCGGTGACGGCAAAGGGGGCAAGCAGCGGGGCGAACAGCGCCGTGACAAGAATCATGCGGCGCGTCAGTCGGGGTGCGTTCATGAGGTGTCGAGGCAGGTGAGGGGTTGAGGGGCGGCGCATCAGAACCAGAACCGCACGCCGGCGATCACGGCCGTTTGCGATCGGCTGGCGCCGGCGTCTGAGGCGTATTGGGCCGTCTGCCCGAACTTGCGTTCAAAGGATACGCCGACGTATGGGGCGAATTCACGCGTGACCTCGTAGCGTAGCCGTAACGACAACGACCCGCTCGACAAGCCCGAACCGATGCCGCGTTCGCGGTCGGATTTACCGTACAGGCTGGCTTCCAGTTCTGGCGTGAAGATCAGCCGCTGCGTCAGCAACAGATCGTATTCGGCCTTGAGCGCAAGCGCAGTACGGCCGGATGCGCCGACGTAGGCGGTGGTTTCCAGTTCGATGTTGTAGGGCAGCACGCCTTCGATGCCGATGGCCGCCCAGTTGCGCTTGGGTCCCGTGCCGATATCGCGGCGCGCGCCCAGTTGCAGGTCCCAGAACGGTGACACGGCATGGCTCCAGAAGGCTTCGACCTTACCGTCAGAGCCGCCGCCACTTTCGCGTTCGCCTTCGCTTTTGATCAATAGCCGTTCGGTGGCCGTGCCGAACC
>CAJYKY010000098.1 GCA_913775005.1 uncultured Achromobacter sp. | reverse complement strand
TGATCGCGTGAGGGATTGAACATCGGAGGGGGGCGGAAAGCGGAATGGGGATGCATTATTTTACCCCCGTGCCGGTTACAGCCGCCGCCGCCAGCCCCGTTGCGATATAGAATTGGTTGCTATCCGCCATCCGGTGTGCGGTTCGCGACGGTGATTCTCACCTGCGGAATCGGACGCTTCCGATGCGGCGCGTGCAGAAAAACCACCCGGAGCAAATGGAGCATTCATGACCTACCAACATATCAAGGTTCCCGCTGGCGGCCAGAAAATCACGGTCAACGCTGATTTCTCGCTGAATGTGCCTGAACAGCCCATCGTTCCCTTCATCGAAGGCGACGGCACGGGCGCCGATATCACCCCGGTGATGATCAAGGTTGTCGATGCCGCGGTGCAGAAGGCCTACGGCGGCAAGCGCAAGATCCATTGGATGGAAGTCTATGCCGGCGAGAAGGCCACCAAGGTCTACGGCCCCGACGTCTGGCTGCCCGACGAAACCCTGGAAGTCGTCAAAGACTACGTGGTGTCGATCAAAGGCCCGCTGACCACGCCGGTTGGTGGCGGTATCCGCTCGCTGAACGTGGCGCTGCGCCAGCAACTGGACTTGTACGTGTGCCTGCGTCCGGTGGCGTATTTCAAGGGCGTGCCGTCGCCGGTGCGCGAACCCGAAAAGACCAACATGGTGATCTTCCGCGAGAACTCGGAAGACATCTATGCCGGTATCGAATACATGGCCGAAAGCGAGCAGGCCAAGGAACTGATCCAGTTCCTGCAAACCAAGCTTGGCGTCAAGAAGATCCGCTTCCCGAACACCTCGTCCATCGGCATCAAGCCCGTGTCGCGCGAAGGCACCGAGCGCCTGGTGCGCAAGGCCGCGCAATACGTCATCGACAATGACCGCACGTCGCTGACCCTGGTGCACAAGGGCAACATCATGAAGTTCACGGAAGGCGGTTTCCGGGACTGGGGCTACGAGCTGCTGCAAAAAGAGTTTGGCGCGCAGCTGATCGACGGCGGCCCGTGGTGCAAATTCAAGAACCCGAAGACCGGCCGCGAAATCATCGTCAAGGATGTGATCGCCGACGCCTTCTTGCAGCAGATCCTGTTGCGTCCGGCCGAATACGACGTGATTGCCACGTTGAACCTGAACGGTGACTACATCTCTGACGCGCTTGCCGCGCAGGTGGGCGGTATCGGCATCGCGCCGGGCGCCAACCTGTCGGACTCGGTTGCCATGTTCGAAGCCACGCATGGCACCGCGCCCAAGTACGCCGGCAAGGACTACGTGAATCCGGGTTCGGAAATCCTGTCGGCGGAAATGATGTTGCGTCACATGGGCTGGACCGAAGCCGCCGATCTCATCATCTCCAGCATGGAAAAGTCGATCCTGTCCAAGAAGGTCACGTACGACTTCGCCCGCCTGCTGGAAGGCGCGACGCAGGTGTCGTGCTCGGGCTTTGGTCAGGTGATGATCGAAAACATGTGAAAAGCGGATCCTGCCGTCACCCGGTAGGACCGGTTTGCAGTATCCGGAAATAAAGTTCGTCCCAAGCCCGCCCGCCGTCATGGCGGGCGGGTTTTGTCTACATTGTCCGTATGAAGCGCAGCGCGCTTGCATCGTTCTTTCAGGTTGATCGCTGTGCCCCGAATGTATGTATCCCTGGCCACATGGCTGGTTCTGTTGGTTCCTGCCCTGGCGTTGACCAGTCCGGTGGGTGGTCCTGCCGTGCTGTATCTGAGCGGGCTGATTGCATTGGCCGCGCTGGCCGTCAATGCGGTGAAGCGCTACGAGCCGATGGCGTTCCGCGAGCTGTGGCCGATGTCGCTGGTGCTGCTGTTGCCGCTGGCCTGTATGTTCATCACGTCCGCGGTCCAAGGCCTGTGGAGTAATTCCGAACTGGAAAAGCTGCTGCGCTTCGCGCTGGCGCTGCCGGTGCTGTGGCTGTTGCTGCGCGCGCCGCAGCGGTGGTTGAAGCTGGTGCAATGGAGCATCATGCTGGGCGCGATCGCAGGGTCCGTGCTGCTGATCGTGACCATGGAATTGAAGGGGCGCGGGGGCATGCCTGATGTCGGCGGCCGCTACAACGCCGTGGCGTTTGCGAACATGACATTGCTGTTCGGCGGCATGACTTTATTGTCATTGGGCTTTGGCCCCAGCACACGTTGGCCGCGCATTGAAATGGCGGTGAAGCTGCTGGCCGTGGCGCTGTCTGTGCTGGCGACCTGGGAATCCGAAACGCGCAGCAGCTGGATGTTGCTGCCGATCCTGGGCGTGGTGTTCCTGTTGGGCCTGCGCAATTGGAAGCGGCGCCACAAGGTGTACTGTGCGCTGGCCGTCTGTGTGGCGCTGGTTGCCAGCGCGGCGGCCATCTGGACGTTCAGCAGCCGCATGCACGAAATCACCAACGACGTGCAGGGATTCGCCACGTCGACCAACCGCGATACGTCGTTCGGCATCCGCCTGCAACTGTGGCATGCGTCGATCCTGATGTTCCAGAAAAGCCCCGTGGTGGGCGTAGGCCCCAGCAAGTTTCGCGATGAATTGCAGCAGTTGCAGACGCAAGGCATCGTGACAGCGGAAGTGGTCGAAGGCTTTGGCGAGCCGCACAACGATATGCTGGCGGCCTTGTCCGGATACGGGCTGCTGGGCCTGGTCAGCATCCTGTGCCTGTACCTGCTGCCCGCTGCGGTATTTTTCCGGCGGGTGGCGAGCGATGACCGGGTCGTACGCGTGGGCGCGCAGCTGGGGCTGTTGTTCTGCCTGGGCTATTGCGCGTTCAGCCTGACCGAGATGATGTTCCGCAACATGCGCAGCGTGCCCAATTATTCGTTGATTGTCGTGACGCTGATGGCGCTGACCAGCCCCCGCGTGACGCAGGCGGCCGCCAAGGCGCTGCGGCGCTGACCGGCTTGCGGGAAACTCCCGCAGCGCGCAAGCACTTCCCAACGCAAGGCGGAACCCGCCTTGCGTTTTTTTTATGCGTCTTGCGCTAGATCAAAGAAAGGCCGTAGACCTAGTGAAAACCCTGCTGCGTCACCGTATCCTGAGACATCGCGATACATAAACCGTCACATTCTGCCGCGAATAGTTTCAAGCTGAGGAATGGGCGACACGAGGAGGGGTGATGAAGAATTCCAGTTTGCGCAGGGAACTGTTGTGGTTTGTCTTCGCCATTGGCGCTGCCGTGCTGGTGCTGGGCGCGTGGGATGCCTGGCAACGCCGTACCGACATGGTGGCTGAACGCAAGACCGAGCTGAAACATGTGCTTGACCTGTCGGCCGGTATCTTGCGTAACGGCAAGCAGAGCGTCAGTGAAGGCATGCCCTTGGCGCAAGCCAAGAGCAATGTGGCGCGCAGGCTGGCGCAGCTGCGTTACGGTGCCGACGGCTATGTGGGTGCCTTCGGCGACGATTTCGCATTGCTCGTGCACCCGGACGCCAAGCTCGTGGGCTCCAATGTGCGCGGCATCAAGGACGAACATGGCCTGCCGATCTTCGAAACCCTGTACGCCCAGGGCAAGGCAGGCGGCGGCTACGTGGAATATCGCTTTCCGCGTCCGGGTGCCGACGAAGCCCTGCCCAAGATCAGCTACGCCACCTACGACGCCGACTGGGGCTGGCTGCTGTTCACGGGCCTGTATGTGGATGATGTCGATGCCGCGTTCTATGCGTCCTTGTGGCGCCAGGGCAGCGTGACGGTGGGCCTGCTTGCGCTGGTGTTGATCTCGGCGCTGCGCTTTTTCCGCACGCATGTGATCCGTCCGCTGGACGAAGCCGTGGCGCTGTGCGAACGCGTGGCCAATGGTGACCTGTCCAGCGTGGTGTCGCGCCACCACCGGGGCGAGATCGGGCGCCTGTTCGACGGTATGGGCCGGATGCAGCAACGGCTGGACGCCGCCCTGCGCAGCATCGTGCACGCCACCGGCTCCATCGCGGCAGCGTCGCGCCAGATCGCGGCAGGCAGTATGGATTTGTCGGACCGCACCGAGAAGCAGGCCGCCGCGTTGGAACAGACCGCGGCCAGCGTGGAAGAGATTACCGCCACCGCGAAGCAGAGCGCCGAGCACGTGCGCGAAGTCAGCTCGCTGGCGGGGCAGGCGGCCCAGCTGGCGCGCCAGGGCAGCGAGGAAAC
>CAJYKY010000097.1 GCA_913775005.1 uncultured Achromobacter sp. | reverse complement strand
CCAGCACCTGCCCCACCAGGCAGGTGGCGGCAACCGCCAGCGCAGCCCCGCGCCAGGGCCGCAAGGACGACACGCGCCAACTGGCCACGGCCAGCGCAACGGCGGCCAGCCCCACCCCAATGGGCAGCGCCAGCACCATGCGATGGCCGACGAGATCAAACCAGCGGTTCAGGTGCAGGGGAAAGTCATCCAGCGCCGGGTCGAACAGCTTGCGGGCGATGGTCAAGTCCATGCCCGACACGTTCGCCCACCAGGCCAGCAGTGAAAGGATCAAGGTCACGCCAACCACGTGGCTGCTCAGGTACCAGACCGGCGTGGGCGCGCGCGCCGCGGACAGCAGAGAAGACGACATGGGACGATAGTTGAGGGACGCATCGGACAAGCCGGAAGCTTAGAGCGCCACCAGTCGAAAAATCGTCAAATTCGCGGTTGTGTCCCTGGCGCAACAGCGGCTGCGGGCGCGTCGGCAAGCGCTGCCGCATCGAAGCGCAAGAAGAAGCGCGTGCCGCGCGTGGGCGCGTCGCGCGAGGATTCCACCGACAAGGCCCACCCCTGCATGTCGCACACGCGCTTGGCGATGGCCAGGCCCAGCCCCCGCGCCGTCTCGCCGTGCGCACCCGCATTGGAATCGCGCATGCGGCCGCTGTAATAGCGGCGGAACAGGAATGGAAGATCGTCGGCGGCGATGCCCTTGCCGTCATCGCTCAGCTCCAGCACGTCTTGCGCACTGAAGCGCACGGTCAGCGTGGCCGGAGCGGCATGTTCGACCGCGTTGCGCACCAGATTGCGCAACACCGTCAGCAAGGCGTAGCGATCCAGCGTCAGCACATGCCCCGGCGCCACCTGGTTATCGAAACGCAGACCAGCCAGATCGGCTTGTGCCTCGTAGCCGCGCCACGCGTCCTGCATGCAGTCGGCGATATCGACGGGCGCGGGCGGCAGCAGCTGGTCGCGCGCCATGGCCCGTGCGCTTTCCAGCGACACGATCACATCGTCCACGTTGTCCATGACGCGCGTCAGGCGCTGGCGCTGATCGGGCGTGAGCACCTGTGTCAGCAGCATCAGTTCGCTGTCCGAGCGGATGGCGGCAAGCGGCGTGCGCACTTCGTGGCTCAGGTTGCCGGCAAATTCGCGCTCGCGGGCGATGGACCGGTCTACCTGGTTCTGCACGCGATTGAAGGCTTCGATCAAACGGCCCGCCTCGTCATCGCGGGTGACGGCCATGTCGGGCGACCCTGGCGCCCACGTCGACAAGCGGTCAGTCAGTTCCAGCAGGGGGCCAACGGCCACCGAGGCCACGCGACGCGACACGGCGTAAGCGCCCAGCACGCAGATGGCGCCCACGCCCAGCACGATCAGGCCGAAGTCATGCACACGCTCTTCGTTGTCAGTTGCGTCGTACAGCAAATAGACCTTGCCTCGCCCTGCATCGGCCACCATTACATGCCAGGTGTAGGCGCCGGGTTCGATCAGGTGCAAGCCATTGTCCAGACCCAGCACTTCATCGGGTATGCCCGCTGGGCGTTGGCCGTCGACGCTCATCCACGCGCGCATGGACCCGCCCAGTTCGCGCACGCCTTGGCGCGGCATGAACTCGTCGCTGGCACGCGCGTGCTGTACCAGGCGGTCCATCTCGGTGTTCAGGATATCGTTGACCAGATCGTCTTCCATCTGGTCGAACGTCAGGTAGGCCAACAAGGCCAGCGCGGTCACGAACAGCGCCACCGTGCCGGTCAGCGCCCACACCACGCGCTGCGTCAGCGTGCCGCTGGTCGCGCGTGTCATGCCGCTGCCTCGCCCAACGTCAGCCGCCAGCCAGTGCCGTGCAGCGTTTCGATGCCGTCAAAGCCTGCATCGGCCAAGGCGCGGCGCAGCAGGTGGACCTGGCTGCGCAGCGCGTCGGAAGACGGCGGTTCATTGCCCCACAAGAGCGATTCGAGTTCTTCGCGCACCACCACCCGCCCCGGGTCGCGCATCAAGGCTTCCATGATGAGCCCGGCCTTGCGCGTCAGGTGTACCGGCGTGCCGTTGACGGACACGGCGCGGCTGCGGGTGTCGTAGGTGACCGGCCCGAACGCGCGCACGCAATCCACCGTGGCGCCCTTGGCCCGCTGAATCAGCGCCAACAGACGGGCTTCGACCTCCAGCAAGGCGAAGGGCTTGGTCAGGTAATCATCCGCGCCGTGCGAGAAGCCGGCAAGCTTGTCTTCCAGGCTGTCACGCGCGGTCAGGATCAGCACGGGCACATCCACGCGCCGTTCATTGCGCAAGGCGTGCAGCACCGCGTTGCCGTCCATGCCCGGCAGGCCGATATCCAGAATCAGCGCATCGAAACGCTGCGCCTTGATGCGTTCCAGCGCGGCGTGGCCGGTATAGGCCACGTCGGGCAGGAAGCCGCGCACTTCCAGGAAGGCGAATAGATTGCCGGCGATGATGGGATCGTCTTCAACGATCAACACCCGATGATTCGCGCCCGCTGCGGGACTGACTGCCATCGTGAAGGCTCCGTGTTTGAGATTGATGCAAGGGGCCTGCGCGCGGCTTATCCTTGCAGCACCTTGCCGGGGTTCATGAGCCCTTGCGGGTCCAGCGCACGCTTGATCCGGCGCATCAACGCCAGTTCAACGGCGCTCTTGTAGCGCGGCAGTTCGTCGCGCTTGAGCTGGCCCACGCCATGTTCGGCGCTGATGGATCCGCTGTGCGCATGCACGCTGTCGTGGACGACACCATAGATCTCGCTTTGCAGCGCCAGCAGTTCGGCTTCGGTCTGGCCGGGCGCATTCGCCACGTTGTAATGCAGATTGCCATCGCCCAAATGGCCGAAGATCACATGGCGCACGCCAGGAAATCGCGCTTGCAGCAAGGCGTTGGTCTTGTGCACGAAACCGGCGATGGACGAAATGGGAATGGACACATCGTGCTTGACCGACTTGCCGAGTTCGGCCTCGGCCAGCGGAATGCTTTCACGCAGATGCCACAGCGCCTTGCTCTGCGCGACGTTGGCCGCGATGACGGCGTCATCGACGAGACCCGCGTCCACGGCTTCGCCCAGCACGGCTTCAAAGCGCTCGCGCGCGTGCGCTTCGCTCTCGCTGTCGGACAGTTCCAGCACGGCGAACCACGGGGATTCGGCAGAGGGGCCTTCGAACGGCAGGCGCTGCTGCGGGAACAGGCGCACAACGGCTTGCAGGCACGCGCCGCTCATCAGTTCGAAGCCGGTCAACGCCGCGCCAAAGCCGGTGCGCGCGCGCGACAGCAGTTCCACGGCGTGGTCGATGGTGTCGATCGTGAGCAGCGCGGTGCAGGATGCGACCGGGCGTGGAAAGAGCTTGAGCGTGGCGGCGGTGATGATGCCCAGCGTGCCTTCGCTGCCGATGTACAGGTCACGCAGGTCGTAGCCGGTGTTGTCCTTGCGCAGCCCGCGCAGGCCGTTCCAGATTTCGCCTTCCGCCGTCACCACTTCCAGGCCCAGCGTCAGGTCGCGTGTATTGCCATAACGCAGCACCTGCGTGCCGCCCGCGTTGGTGGCCAGGTTGTCGCCGATGGTGCAGCTGCCTTCCGCCGCCAGGCTCAGCGGGAACAAGCGGTTGGCGTTGGCGGCGGCATCCTGCACGGCTTGCAGGATGCAGCCTGCCTCGACCGTGATGGTGTCGTTGTCGGTATCCAGGTTGCGCACGGCGGTAAGACGGGCCGTGGACAGCACCACCGCGCGGCCCGTGTCGTCCGGCGTGGCGCCGCCGCACAGGCCGGTGTTGCCGCCTTGCGGCACCAGGGGCACGCCGTGATGCAGGCATAGCTTGACGGCGTCGGCCACTTCCTGCGTGGACCCGGGGCGTATCACCGCCAGCGCGGTGCCGCGATAGCGGCGGCGCCAATCCTGCACATAGGATTCGGCATCCGCACCGGTCAACACATGGGTGAAACCCAGCAGGGACTGTAGATCGCTCAGCAATGTCATAGGGGCCGCACAAGAATGGCCTGGTCGCGCCCAGGCGCTGGTCTAGGGATGTGCGGACTATTGTAGGGGCGGAATTGCCCGCGCCGGAATGGCGCGGGGAGTCGAAGCGGACCGCCAGGAGTGGGCAGCCGGGCGCGGTC
>CAJYKY010000096.1 GCA_913775005.1 uncultured Achromobacter sp. | reverse complement strand
AATTCGATGGGTTCGGGGGTGAAGGCAAGCGCTTCGGGGGCAGGCTGCGCCCACACTTGCAGCTGGTCGTCAGGGCCGACCGTCTGGCGGATCTTGCCGGGCTTGCCGTTCACATGGACATTGCCCGCTTCGATCCAGCCTTGCAGGCGGCTGCGGGAATGTTCAGGCAGCAACGCGGCCAGAACCTTGTCGAGCCGGTCGGCACGGATGCTGGAAGGAACCGTTACAAGTTGCGGTTCGCCCCGGGGGGCACCCCGATTTTCATCGGCGTTTTCTTCAGCAATTTCGTCGGAAAGGCCCAAGAGTTCGTCGTCAGAAACGAGATCTGTGCCGGCGGCTGTATCAGACATGGAGACAAATCATATAATCAGCCTGCCATGCTAACACCAAGGATACGATTCTCGTGATTCACCACTCCGCAGCTCCCTCGAACCCCGCATCCCGAAGCGGGCCGGTTTTGCGCGTGGTTATCGCGCTATTTGCCGTCATGATCATTGCCGGTTGCGGGTCAACCAACAGCAAATACGACAAGACCACCAACTGGAGCGCCGAACAGCTCTACGCCGACGCCAAGTCCGAAATGTCCTCGGGCGGCTGGAAAGAAGCGCGCGAACGCCTCACCGCCATCGAAAGCCGTTATCCGTTTGGCGTCTATGCCCAGCAGGCGCTGCTGGAACTGGCCTACGTCAACTGGAAAGACGGCGAAAACGAACAGGCCCTGGCTGCCATCGACCGCTTCCAGCAGCTGTACCCCAACCACCCCGGCACCGACTACGCGCTCTACCTGAAAGGCCTGATCAACTTTACGCCCGCCAGCGCCTTCATGAGCAACATCACGGGCCAGGACCCGGCCGAGCGTGATCCCAAGGGCCTGCGCGCGTCCTACGACGCCTTCAACGACCTGATCAAGCGCTACCCGGACAGCAAGTACGCGGTCGACGCCGAAAAGCGCGTGGCCTGGCTGGTCAACACCATCGCCATGAACGAAGTGCACGTCGCCCGTTACTACTACGAGCGCGGCGCCTACGTGGCCGCCGCCAACCGCGCGCAGACCGTCATCACCGACTTCGAAGGCGCCCCCGCCACCGAAGAAGCGCTCTACCTGATGGTCTCGTCCTACGACAAGCTGGGCATGACCGAACTGAAGAACGACGCCGAGCGCGTGTACGACAAAAACTTCCCCAACAGCGCCTTCAAGACCCAAGGCCTGAAGGCCGACCGGAGCTGGTGGAATCCGTTCAACTGATAACGGGTCCCGCTGCACCGCTACAGCATGGGAAAGAAAAAGCCCCTCGATGATGTCGAGGGGCTTTTTTATTGCGCCGCCCCTGCGGCGTGCCGGCCGCGCGTCAGGCAGCGTCGGCGTCCACGTCGGCGCTGCCGGTGCCGCCGCCCTCCTGCTTGCGCCGGTAAAACGCCAGCACTTCTTCCATTTCGCGCGTGCGTGCAAACGGCGGCAGCCCGCGCCACAGCCGCTTGCCATACGGCTTTTCAACCAGGCGCGCATCGCCCACCATCAGCACGCCCCAGTCGGACTCCGTGCGGATCAGCCGGCCCGCGCCCTGCTTGAGCGAAATGGCCGCTTCGGGCAACTGGTATTCCGAAAACGGGTTCCCGCCGTGCGCGCGGCAGGCCCGCAAGCGCGCCTCGATGACGGGGTCATCCGGCGGCGCGAACGGCAGCTTGTCGATGGCCACCAGCGTCAGCACATCGCCGGGCAGGTCGATGCCTTCCCAGAAGCTTGCGCTGCCCACCAATACCGGGTGCTTGAGCTTGCAGAAGCGGTCCAGCAGATCGCGCCGGGTGCCCTCGCCTTGCTTGAGCAGCGGCCAGTCATGGCCGGCATCATCGAACGCATCGGCCAGCAGATTGGCCACCTTGTCCACCGCGCGCAAGGTCGTGCACAGCACCAGCGTGCCGCCGGGGCTGGCTTGCAAGAGCGGCATCAGCGTGTCGACAAAGCGATCCAGGAACTGCGGCGATTGCGGTTCAGGCATGCCCTTAGGCACGAACAGCAAGGCTTGTTCGGGATAGTTAAACGGGGATTCCCACTTGCCCGTGCGCGCCTTTTCCAGCCCCAGCTGGCTCGTGAAGTGCGTGAACTCGCCATTCACGGACAGCGTGGCCGACGTCATGATCCAGGCCTGGCCCGGCTTGCGGTATTTGGAGAAGGCCTGGGCCACGGACAAGGGCGCGGAATGCAGGCGCACATGGTGCTGGCCGTGTTCGACCCAGCGCACCGCCGGCCCCGTCCATTGCTGCGTGGCCGCCGCCACGCCTTCCAGAATGGCGGCGGGCGTGGATGCGCCGTCAGCCAGCGCGGTGCCGGCATCGGGCGCCTGGTCGTCGCGGCCCCAGCCCTCGTCATCCGCGTTGGCATCGAAGCGGCCCGGGGTGCCCCAGCGCTTCAAGCGCACCGAGATTTCGGCGCCACTGCGCGCTGCGGCCATCAGGTCAGGATGCTTTTCGGCCACCGCCCCCAGCGCTTTGGTGGCCATGTCCACCGCCTCGCGCAAGGCCAGGAAGGCTTCATCGAACGCTTCCGGGTTGGGAATCGCTTCGAACGTGGCCTTGCGGCCCGGCATGCGGTCCAGCGGCGCACAGACCAGACGCAGTTCGCGCGCGGCCGTTTCCAGGTGCCGGCTGACGTCGCTCCATTTGGCGGCCTCGCGCGCATACGCCAGCCCCGCCACTTCCAGCGCGCGGCCGAAGTCCATCAGTTGGTGCGTGGACACGCTGCTGCCCAGAAAGCGCGTGGCGGTGTCGGGCAGTTGATGCGCTTCGTCGAAGATGACGGTGTCGGCTTCGGGCAGCAGATCGGTGACGCCCTCTTCGCGCAACACCAGGTCGGCCATGAACAACGCATGGTTGACCACCACCACATCGGCTTCCTGCGCCTGCCGGCGCGCCTTGACCACGAAGCAGTCGCGGATGCGCGGGCATTCCTGGCCCAGACAGTTTTCACGCGTGGAGGTCACGCGCTGCCAGATATCGGCGTCTTCGGGCACCTGCGCAAGATCGCCACGGTCACCGGTCTTGCTGATCCCGGCAAACACCTGGATCTGGCGCAGTTGCTGGATTTCGCTGCGCGACTTCAGCGCGCGCTCATCGCCTTGCAGACGTTCCAGGTGGTAGTGGCAAACGTAGTTGCCGCGGCCCTTCAACAAGGCCGCGGTGACCGGTGCGGCCAGCGCGGCGCGCACGCGCGGCAGATCGCGGGCGAACAGCTGGTCTTGCAAGGTGCGTGTACCGGTGGAAATCAGCACCTTGCCGCCCTGGATGAAGGCGGGTACAAGGTAGGCCCAGGTCTTGCCGATACCGGTGCCCGCTTCGGCCACGAGCGTGGCGCGGTCTTGAATGGCCTGGCCGATGGCCTGGGACAATTCCACCTGTGAGGGGCGTGGCTTGTAGCCGGGCAAGGCCGTGGCCAAGGGCCCGTCCTCGTCAAAAAATTCGGAAATATCCAGGTCCAGCATTACGGCAGCCTAGTGTCGGTCGGAGTCTACGGAGTACCCGGAACCGCTTACGGTTCGGCCGCCAGACACTGATGTGGGAAAGGATCAAATGATACCTGCTGCGGCAAGCCCGGCCCGCTCGCACAGGGACGGATCGCTCCCCCCTGGCACGTTCTGTAACAGCGGCTTATGGCACAATCCGCCCCTTGTTTTTCCTTTTTGTCGTCGTATAGAGATGTATGAAACTTCCGCTATCACGTACGTCGCCGCTGGCGTCGACAACGCCCGCATCGTCGCGCAACTGGCCACCGAGCTGAGCGTGCGCGCCTCCCAGGTCGCCTCGGCCGTGGAACTGCTGGATGACGGCGCCACCGTGCCCTTCATTTCCCGCTATCGCAAGGAAGCCACTGGCGGCCTGGACGATACCGTGCTGCGCAATCTGGAAGTGCGCCTGGGTTACCTGCGCGAACTCGAAGAGCGCCGCGGCGCCATCCTTGAATCCATTTCGCAGCAGGGCAAGCTGACTGGCGCGCTCCAGCAGGAAATTGCGTCGGCCGATACCAAGCAGCGCCTGGAAGACTTGTACGCGCCGTACAAGCCCAAGCGCCGCACGCGTGCCCAGATCGCCCGCGAAGCCGGCCTGGAACCGCTGGCCGACGCCATCCTGGCGGACACGGCCTGCGACCCGGCGGCGCTGGCTGCGCAGTACCTGAACCCCGAAGCGTCCATCAACGACGCCAAGGCGGCGCTGGACGGCGCGCGCGACATCCTGGCCGAGCGCTACGCGGAAAACGCGGACCTGCTGGCCGACATGCGCGAACACCTGTGGTCCACCGGCCTGATCTATTCCAAGATGGTCGACGGCAAAGAAACCGAAGGCGCCAACTTCCGCGACTGGTTCGACTTCAACGAGCCGCTGCGCACGCTGCCCTCGCACCGCATCCTGGCGCTGCTGCGCGGCCGTCAGCAAGGCGTGCTGGAACTGCGCCTGGGGCTGGAAGCCGAACTGGAAGCACAGACGCCGCACCCGTGCGTGGCGCGCATTGCGTCGTTCCTGAAGCTGGGCAATGGCCTCTTCGCGCTGGACGCCACGCCGCGTGCGCGCTGGCTCGGTGAGGTCTGCCGCTGGACGTGGCGCGTGAAGCTGCTGACGGCCTTTGAAAGCGAGCTGATCGGCCGCCTGCGCGAAAGCGGCGAGGCCGAAGCCATCCGCGTATTTGCCGCCAACTTGAAGGACCTGCTGCTGGCGGCTCCCGCCGGCCCCAAGGCCGTGCTGGGCCTGGACCCCGGCATCCGCACGGGTTGCAAGGTGGCCGTGATCGACCAGACCGGCAAGGTGGTGGACACCACTACCGTCTACCCCTTCGAACCGCGCCGCGATCGCGAAGGCACGATCAACACGTTGGCGGCGCTGGTCGCGCGCCACAAGGTGGACCTGATCGCCATCGGCAACGGCACCGCATCGCGCGAAAGCGAGAAGCTGGTGGGCGACATGATGGAACGCTTCCCTGACTTGAAGGTCACCCGCGTGGTGGTGTCGGAAGCGGGCGCATCGGTGTATTCCGCATCGGAAACCGCCGCGCTGGAATTCCCCGATCTGGACGTGACCTTGCGCGGCGCTGTGTCGATTGCGCGCCGCCTGCAAGATCCGCTGGCCGAGCTGGTCAAGATCGATCCCAAGGCCATCGGCGTGGGTCAGTACCAGCACGACGTCAACCAGCGCGAACTCGCACGTTCGCTGGATGCCGTGGTCGAAGACTGCGTGAACGCCGTGGGCGTGGACGTGAACACCGCATCGGCCGCGCTGCTGGCGCGCGTGTCGGGCCTGAACTCGTCGCTGGCCAAGAACATCGTGGCCTGGCGCGACGAGAACGGCGCATTCCCCACGCGCGAAATCCTGCGCAAAGTGCCGCGCTTCGGCGACAAGGCGTTTGAGCAGGCCGCAGGCTTCTTGCGTATTCCCAATGGCGACAACCCGCTGGACGCGTCGTCGGTTCACCCCGAAGCCTATCCGGTGGTCGAGCGCATCGTCGCCAAGATCAAGGCGGAAGTGAAGCAGATCATTGGCCAGCGCGAAGCGCTCAAGGGCGTGTCGCCGTCTGACTTCACCGACGAGCGCTTCGGCTTGCCCACGGTGCGCGACATCTTCGCTGAACTGGAAAAGCCGGGCCGCGATCCGCGCCCCGAGTTCAAGACGGCGCAGTTCAAGGAAGGCGTGGAAACGCTGAATGACCTGTACCCGGGGATGGTGCTGGAAGGCGTGGTGACCAACGTGGCCAACTTTGGCGCCTTCGTTGACATCGGCGTGCATCAAGACGGCCTGGTCCACATTTCGGCACTGGCCGAGAAGTTCGTGAAAGACCCGCGCGACGTCGTGCGCGTAGGTCAGACCGTCAGCGTGAAGGTGTTGGAAGTGGATGCTGCGCGCAAGCGCGTGGCGCTCACCATGCGCCTGAACGACACCGCCGCGCCGGCTCGCCGCAGCGGCGATGCGCCCAAGAACGGCGACCGTCCGCGCCGCCCGCAGGGCGATGCGGGTCGTGGCGCAGCGGCGGGTGGCGGTGGCGGCATGAACAGCGCCATGGCTGACGCGTTCGCCAAACTCAAGCGCTGATCCTTACCGGAACCGCCTTATGAAAAGGCCCGGCACCACCCTGGTGCCGGGCCTTTTTTCTTTAGATTGGGACTTTCCCGTAGACGGGCGATTTCCTTGCGCTCCCTCAATCACGCCATCGAAAAATAAGGGAAAATATCGAATTGTGTCCAAATAATAAAAGCCGGTGGCGTTGGGGAACACGGCAGACACAACATCAATGACCAGGCGAAACTGCGGCGCGCACCGCCTGTCAGGTAAGAAGCAGAAGAACAAAGCGCCCCTACCCTGAGAGTCCGGAGAGCGATTCGTCATGCGCAATACCATTACGCTTGCCGCCAATGAAACGGCAACCATCACCGAAAAAGAAGCCGGCGTCAGCGATGCCTACAACGAGGTCACGCTAGGCCAATATGCACACCTGATCGTGGACGGCATCGACGTCACCTTCAAGCACATCACGCTTGAACGCCTGGGCACTCGCATCATCGAATTGCAGAACGGCGCGCAGTTGCACGTGGGCGCGCTGGGATTCGCGAGCATGGGCGCCAGCATCGTCTACCGCATCGGCGCGGGTTGCGCGTTGACGTTCGACGCCAGCCAATGGGACCCGGAAGTGGTCGCCAACACCACCTTCGACTTTGCCAGCCAAGGTAGCGGTGCGCTGAAGTACTTTCCGTTCATCAACCCGGAATGGCTGGATTGCCCGAACGTCACGGGCTATTCGGAAGGCGACATGCTGGAGATCGCTGGCCAGGGCAACGCGCAACGCTTCCAGGTGCGCGATGGCCGCATCGTGGCCAGCGCGCGGTTGGCGTAAACGTTCGGGGTAGCGCTTTCGGGCGACTGGCGAGCGCCGACAGGCGGCGCCCCCAGCGCCGCCTTACTCCTGAGACATCGACACCAGAGCCTCGCGCACGCGCTCAAGGCGCGCCGCGTCGGGATCCGGCAGCAAGCCCGCCAGCACGGCATCTGACGCATCGGCCTTCAGCGCTTGCATCAAGCCGCCGGCTTCCTTCGGGTTGGCAAAACCGGGCGACAACAGCAGCTCTTCGCCATCAGCCGCCAGCAAGCGGAAGCGGAAGCTGCCGTCTTCGTCGCGGAAGCTGACGAACCGCGCGCCCTTGCCCTTTTCCTTCTTGGCTTGAGCCTTGCCCGACGCCGCGCCCGCATTCAGATTGCGCAGGCCCACGGCTTCGCGCAGCTCTTGCATCAGCGGCGCAGCCAGCTTGCGCGCCTTGTCCGCGCCCGCTTGCAGGATGTCTTCAATGCGGCCCGGGTTGGCGATCAGGTCGACGTACTTTTCGCGCATCGGCGCCAGCAGATTTTCCAGGTGGTCGTACAGCGCCTGCTTGGCGTCGCCCCAACCCATGCCCGCTTCCAGCTGCTGCTTGAACGCGGCCGATTGCTCGTGCGTGGCGAAGGCGCGGTACAGCGTGTACAGGTGCGAGCTTTCGGCGTCCTTGGCTTCGCCCGGTTCGCGCGAATCGGTCACGATGCGCATCACCGACGCGCGCAGCGCGCGAGCGCCGCCTTCGAACAGCGGAATGGTGTTGTTGTAGCTCTTGGACATCTTGCGGCCATCCAGGCCGGGCAAGGTCGCCACGTCTTCTTCGATGGCCACTTCGGGCAGCGTGAAGTAATCACGGCCATACAGGTGATTGAAGCGCTGCGCGATATCACGCGCCATTTCCAGATGCTGGATCTGGTTGCGGCCGACCGGCACGCGGTTGGCGTTGAACATCAGGATGTCGGCGGCCATCAGCACCGGGTACGAGAACAACCCCATGGTGACGCCGTCGTCGGGCTCCACGCCCTTGGCCACGTTCTGATCCACGGATGCCTTGTAGGCATGCGCGCGGTTCATCAGGCCCTTGGCCGTGACGCAGGTCAAGAGCCAGCTGAGTTCGGGAATTTCAGGAATATCGGACTGGCGGTAGAACGTCACGCGTTCGTGGTCCAGGCCCACCGCCAGCCACGTGGCGGCGATTTCCAGACGCGAGCGCGCCACCCGCGCCGGGTCATCGCACTTGATCAGCGCGTGGTAGTCCGCCAGGAAGAAGAATGCGTCCACGCCGGGCTGCGTACTGGCCTGGACCGCAGGGCGGATCGCGCCAGCGTAGTTGCCAAGGTGGGGAGTTCCAGTGGTGGTAATGCCGGTAAGGACGCGGGTATTCATGGGGCGACGAGGCGGTGGCTAGGGAAACGAGCAGTGTAACTTGCTCACGTGGCACGCGGCCCGGAGCGAGCCGCGCAAGCCCTTGGGCAAACGCGGCCGGGCGGAGCATCGGCGGGACGCCACCGCCCCAAGCGTTGATTTACAGCACGGCCAACACGGGGGCGGCCAGCGCGCACAGCCCGCCGACGGTCAGGGCCGCGCGCGGGCGGAACGTCAGGAACCAGATCAGCAACATGCCGGCGATGCTGAGGATGCCGATCCACTCGACCGTCCCATAGCTCCAGCCCCACACGGCGGCGGACGCCCATAGCGACAGGGCCAGCGCGATCCAGCCGAATACGCGCAGCGGCACCCGATGACGGCGCGGCATGGCGCGGTCGAACAGATCTTCGTAGTGGCGATCCATGCCGAGGCACAGCGCGGAAAATCCGGCGTAGGCCAGGCAGAAAGCGGCTAGCGTCATGGGGTGTCCCCTCGCGGTTCGAAAACGATAGCGCCCGTTGTTGAAGGCGCGGCGATGGCGCCCGTTGCTGCCGGCGCGGCAACGTTGGCCGCCTTCGCAGCGTTCACGTCCGCAGCGGGGGCCGACGCCGCCGACACGGC
>CAJYKY010000095.1 GCA_913775005.1 uncultured Achromobacter sp. | reverse complement strand
GCCACCCACTTCAAAGTGATGATGCAGGGGGGCCATGCGGAATATGCGTCGACCTGTTCCATAACGTCGCTTCGTGTACTTGAACCAGGTCACCTGGATCATCACCGACAGCGTCTCCACCACGAACACGCCGCCCATGATGAACAGCACGATCTCCTGGCGCACGATCACGGCGATGGTGCCCAACGCGCCGCCCAGCGCCAGCGCGCCGACGTCACCCATGAACACCTGCGCCGGATACGCGTTGAACCATAAAAACGCCAGCCCCGCGCCCCCGATCGCCGCGCACAGCACCATCAATTCAGACGCGCCCGGGATATATGGGAACAGCAGGTATTTGGAATAGTCGACGCGGCCAACCACGTAAGCGAAGATGCCCAGCGCGCTGCCCACCATCACGGTGGGCATGATGGCCAGGCCGTCCAGGCCGTCGGTCAGGTTGACGGCGTTGCTGGTGCCGACGATCACAGCCCACGTCAGCGCCACGAAACCCAGCACGCCCAGCGGATAGCTCACCGATTTGAAGAACGGCACGATCAAGTCGGCACGCGTGGGCAAGGCCATCGTGAAGCCGCTGCCGACCCAGGCCTTGAACAGCGGCCACAGTTCGGTATTGGCCGGCGCCGACACGGCGAACGCCAGGTACACGGCGGCGATCATGCCGATGGTGGCTTGCCAGAAGAACTTCTGGCGTGCGGGCATGCCTTCGGGATCGCGGTAGACAACCTTGCGGTAATCGTCGCGCCAGCCGATCCAGCCGAAGCCGAACGTCACCAGCAGCACCACCCACACGAAACGGTTGGTCCAGTCAGCCCACAGCAAGGTGCTGATGGCAATCGAGATCAGGATCAGCACACCGCCCATCGTCGGCGTACCCGTCTTGACCAGGTGCGATTCCGGGCCATAGGTGCGAACGGCCTGGCCGATCTTCATCTCGGTCAGCTTGCGGATCACACGAGGACCCGCCACCAGGCCAATCAACAAGGCCGTTGCGCAGGCCAGCACGGCGCGCAAGGTGATGTATTCGAACACGCCCAGCGCGCGCACGTCATCGGAAAGCAGCCGGGCGATTTCAAGCAGCATGGTGCTCTCCCTGCCCCTTGGCCGCCGTTGCGTCATTCATAGAAAAAGCCGTCACTACCCGCTCCATGCGCATAAAGCGCGATCCCTTTACCAATACGCAGGACGCGCGCAAACCGCGCAAGGCGGCAACCACTTCGTCTACCGATGCGCAGGCGTGCGCGCCAGCCCCATAAGCGGCCGCGGCCGCCTGGCTGGCTTCGCCTAGCGTGATCCGCGCGTCAAGCCCATGCTCGCGCGCGTAATTTCCTACCTCGGCATGCAAGGCAGGTCCGTTGTCCCCGATTTCACCCATGTCGCCCAGCACCAGCACACGCTTGCCGGCCATGCGCGCCAACACGTCGATGGCGACGCGAACCGAATCGGGGTTGGCATTGTAGGTGTCATCGATGAGCAACGTTCCGTCACTCAATTGTTTGTGCTGCATGCGCCCGGCAACGGGGACAAATCCCGCCAGCGCGCGCACCGCGCAATCCAGCGGCGCACCCGCCGCGATGGCGCTGGCGATGGCGGCCAGCGCGTTGCGCAGGTTGTGCAATCCCGGCACGGGCAAGACCAGATCTGCGACGCCAACTGGCGTCACCACGCGGCAGCGCGTGGCGCCGACGTCGGCAAGAATCTGTTCTGCATAGACATCCAGGCCAGGCTGCAAGCCAAAGCGCAACACGCGGCGCGGTTGGGCCAGCGCATCCCAGATGGCGGCATACGGCTCATCGCCGGGGTACACGGCCACGCCATCGTCGGGCAGCGCCGCAATGGCCGCGCCGTTCTCATGCGCCACCGCTTCGACGGTGTGCATGAACTCTTGATGTTCGCGTTGCGCGTTGGTCACCAGCGCCACCGTGGGCGCCGCCAACGCGGCCAACTGTGCAATTTCGCCCGGGTGGTTCATACCCAGTTCGAATACGGCGGCACGATGTTCCGAGCGCAGACGCAGCAAGGTCAGCGGCACGCCGATGTCATTGTTCAGGTTGCCGGCGGTGGCCAAGCGGCCCGCCTCGCCCTGCCACTCGGCCAGCATGGCCGAGATCATTTCTTTCGTGGTCGTCTTGCCGTTGCTGCCCGTCACCGCCACCACCGGTAGCGTGAACTGGGCGCGCCAGGCGGCGCCGATGCGCATCAGCGCCACGCGCGTATCGCCCAGCACCAATTGCGGCAAGCGCGCATCCGCCACAGGGTGCGCCACCACGGCCGCGCAGGCGCCACGGCCTTCGGCTTGATCCAGATAGTTGTGGGCGTCGAAGTTCTCGCCCACCAACGCCACGGACAGTTCGCCGGTATCGATTCGGCGGGTATCCGTCGACACGCCTTTGACTTGCGGCAACAGCAAGGCCAGGCGCGCCCATTCGCGGTCGTCGAACGGCAGCTTTTCGCCGGCGATGTCCTGATAAGTTTCGTGGCCCTTGCCCGCCAACAGCACCACGTCGTCGGGCGATGCGGACCAGAGGGTCTGCATGATGGCGCGCGCGCGGTCCACCTGGACGTCAGGTTTCACGGTGTCGGGAATGCCTGCCAGGATCTGGTCGATGATCGCTTCGGGCGATTCGGTGCGCGGGTTGTCGCTGGACACCACCACGTGATCGGCGAGTTCTGCGGCGATACGGCCCATCTCGGGACGCTTGCCAGGGTCGCGGCTGCCGCCGCAACCGAATAAGGCGATCAGCCGGCCCGAACGCGCCGTGGCGACGGCGCGCAACGCGGTCAGTGCGCGAGCCAGCGCATCCGGCGTGTGGGCGTAATCCACCACGACCAGCGGACCGCGGCCGGTGGAAGCCTGGGTCGTAACCGGCAGCGGTTCCACGGTTTGCAGGCGGCCATCCACGGGGTCGGTGGCGGCAAGTTCGCGCGCGATCTGCGCGAACGGCAGACCCAGCTGATACAGCACGCCTGCCACCAGCAACAGATTCGATACGTTGTGCGCCCCCAGCAGGCGCGTCACGATCTGGGCTTCGCCATGCGGCGACACCAAGGTAAAGATCTGACCTTGCGACGTAGCCTGGAGATCGCGCGCACGCATCGCAGCGGGAATCTCAGCCGCATCCGACAGGCTGTAGCCCATCGCCATATTGGCAGGCAGGCTGGATATCAGGCGGCGGCCGGCTTCGTCGTCGGCATTGACCACGGCGGCCGTCAGGCCAGGCCATGCAAAGAGGCGCGCCTTGGCGGCCTCGTAGCGCTCCATCGTGCCGTGATAGTCAAGATGGTCACGCGTCAGATTGGTGAAGGCGGCCAGCGCTACGCGCACACCGTCGATGCGGCCTTGCTCGATGCCGATAGACGAGGCTTCCATCGCCACCGCTTTGGCGCCGGCGTCGCGCATGGCGGCCAGGGTGCGGTGTACGGTCAGCACGTCGGGCGTGGTCAGGTCGCCACCCAGCGTACGGCCATCGGGCAGCACGGCGCCCAAGGTACCGATGGTGCCGCAAGGCTTGTCGTTGCGGCTCAGCGCATGCGCGATCCATTGCACCGACGAGGTCTTGCCGTTGGTGCCCGTCACGGCCACCACGGCCAGCTCGGCCGACGGCCGGCCATACCAGGTGTCCGCCAATTCGCCCAGCAAGCC
>CAJYKY010000094.1 GCA_913775005.1 uncultured Achromobacter sp. | reverse complement strand
CAAGGCCGTCGACGCTATCCACACGCGCTACCCGAACCCGGCGCCCTGATTGGCCGGGAACGCCGCGTGGCGTTGAGCTTGCGGTGGCGGGCCTGGCTCCCTAGGCCCGCAATGCCGTTTCAGGCCTGCACTTCCCATAGCCCGTCGGGCAGGAAATCCGCCTGCTCGCCCTTGCGGGCATAGCCGAGCGGGTTGGCGACCACCCGGCAGCCGTCTTTGACGTAGTCATGCGCGCAATGCAAGTGGCCATGCATCCACATGTCGGCCAGCGGCAGCAGCGCGTCCAGCGTGTTGCAAAAGCCCGCTGTGCCGGGCGTGACACCGTAGCGCGGGTCGGCGCTGGCCAGCGTGGGCGCAAAGTGCGTGATGGCCACCGTGGGGCCATCGAAGGGCGTGCGCAGCGCGGCGTCCAGCCAGGCCTGACAGGCCAGCCCTTGTTCCCGCATCTGCTCGGCCATGAAGGGTTCGCCGTGGCGCTGCATCTGCGCCTTCGCCAGATAGAAATCCGCCGCGCGAAACGCCTTGGCGCGCTTGGCAAGCGCAACGCCAATGGGATCGGCGGGACTGACCAGCGCATCGAAATCCGTCCATAGCGTGGTGCCGATCAGGCGCACGCCATCGATGACGCAGGTTTCGCGTTCCAGCCATTGAATGTCCAGCGCGTGGCAGAGTTCGCGCAGGCGATCGTGCGTGTCGTCGAAGTCCACGTTGTCGTATTCATGGTTGCCGGGCACGAACACCACGGGCGTCGGCCAGCCATTGCGCGGCGCGTAGCTGCCCAGGCCGAAGTCCGCCTCGGCAAGCTTTGAACCCACTTGATATGAGCCGATGTCGCCCGCCAGCACCAGCAGATCGGCGCCCGGCGCGGGCCGCGCCCGGAACGTCGGGTCGGACTCCAGGTGCAGGTCGGAAAGCAGTTGAATCTTCATGGCTGGTATCTCGTCATGGCCGTTATCTTAGGCGATGGCGCACGGCGTGACATGCGCGGGTAAGGACATCCGTGCGACACTTTCCGGTCGTACGGCCCAGCGGGGCCGCAAGCTCACCCTCACACCAGGAGACCTCCTCATGCGTATCGCGATCGCCACGGCCGCCGCGCTGGTGCTGGCGGCTAGCGCGCAGGCGCAGCCGCTCAATTGCGCCAATGCCGCCACGCAGACCGACATGAATCTGTGCGCGGATCAGGCTTATCGCAAGTCCGATGCTGACCTGAACGCGGCCTATCAGTCCGTCACCAGCCGCTTGGCCAAAGACACCACCAAGCTCACGCAGTTGCAGGCCGCGCAAAAGGCCTGGCTGTTCTTCCGCGATGCGGAATGCGCGTTTTCATCGGCCGGCACGACGGGCGGCAGCGCTTATCCCATGGTGCTGAGCCAATGCCTGGACAAGCTGACGCAGGCGCGCACGAAAGAACTGCGCGCGTATCTGCAATGCGAAGAGGGCGACATGAGCTGCCCGGTGCCGGGCAAATGACAGCGGCTGGTGATGGCCTGATCCTGGACGCCCAGGGCGCATCGCGCTGCTTCTGGCAGCCGTCCATGCCCGGCTATCACGATCACGAATGGGGCCGGCCGGTGGGTGATGACCGCCGTCTGTACGAGAAGATCTGCCTGGAAGGATTTCAGGCGGGCATGGCGTGGATCACCATTCTGAATAAGCGCGATGCGTTTCGAGACGCCTTCGACGACTTCGATTTCGAACGTGTGGCGCGCTACACCGAGCACGACGTGGACCGCTTGATGGGCAACGCGGGCATCGTGCGCAACCGCGCCAAGATCGTGTCCGCCATCAACAACGCGCGCCGTGCGTGCGCGCTGGCCGACGACACCGGATCGCTGGCCGGCTGGCTGTGGCAGCACGAGCCGCCTGCCGCCGAACGGCCCGCTGCGGTGGATCTGGATTATTGGAATCAGAACACGACGTCGGCGGCGTCGGTGGCGCTATCGCGCGCACTGAAAAAACGCGGCTGGACGTTCGTGGGGCCGACCACGATGTACGCCTTCATGCAGGCGGTGGGCATGGTCAACGACCATATGAGCGGCTGCGTCTGCCGGCCGGTCATTGATGCGGCGCGGGCAGCGTTCAAACGGCCGGGGTAGGGGGGCAACATAGCCCCGCTCGGCGCGCCCCACTCGGCGCGCCCCGCTCGGCGCGCCCCGCTCGGCGCGCCCCGCTAGCCGCGCGCCGCCAGGCCGTCGAACGTGGTCGCGATCAGATACTCCACGATCTCGTCAGCCGTGAACGCGCCGCCCATCTTCAAAAAGTTGCCCACCGGGTCGCAGGACCGCGCGTAGATGGTGTAGAGGATCACTTCGCCCGGCAGCGCGTCGGACAGGTCGCCGCTTTCCTGCGCGGCCATGATCCAGCCGCCCAGCGTTTCGGTGACCTGGCTTAGCCGTTCCAGATACGGCGTGTGGTTGATCAGCGCCTGCTGGATGGTGGACCGGGTGGACGGCAGCAACGGCATCTCATCGTCCAGATGCGTGCGGACGGCCCAGCGCACCACCTCTTTCAATCTGTCCACCGGCCCCAGCGTGTCGGGCAGCGCGTCAATCACGGCCAGGGTGCGGTCCAGCAAGCGGGTCATCGACGCGGCCGCCAGCGCGTCTTTCGACGCGAAATGCTTGTACAGGCTGGCCTTGGAAATGCCCACATCTGCGGCCACTTCGTCCATCGTCATCAGGTCATAACCCTTGACGGCCAGCATCCGGTTGACCGAATCCAGGATGGCGTCTTCACGCAACAGCAGTTGCTGTTGCTTGAACGACAGTTTCTTGACGGGGGCGGAAAGAGGCATCAGGGGACAGACCAGATCGGCAGAAATTTGCCTGCATAGTCTAAATCTAAACTGAGTAGTATTTTTTTAAACTTGATGGTTTAATCGTGACTAATCAGTTCAGAACAAGGCGCTCACGTGAACCCCCCGACTTCAGTCGCCAAAGACATTGCGCCTGCCGAGGCGTTGCCCGCCGACTTGCTGTCCCAGCATCCGGCGCCGTGGCGTATCGTGGGGCAGGGCCTGTTCACGTGGAGCGTGTTCCGGCTGTATCACGCCTACCTCTACGTGCCGGCGCCTGCCTCGTCGGCGGGCGGCCCGGCCGCTTTCGATGCCAATGGCGAATTCGCCTTGATGCTGCGTTACTTGCGCAACATCCCGGGCGAGCAGATCGTCAGCACGTCCACCGATGAAATCGCCCGCCTGACCGACACGCCCGCGCAGGAGCTGGCCGGCTGGGCGCACGCCATGCGGGATTGCTTTCCCGACGTATCTTCTGGCGACCGGCTGACCGGCTGGTTCCGGCCCGGCCAGGGCGTGCGCTTTTTTAACGGTGATGTTCTGGCGGGCGATATCGACAGCCCGGCTTTTGCCCGCGCCTTCGCCGCCATCTGGCTCGACCCGCGCACGCGCAGCCCGTCGCTGCGCGCCAAGCTGTTGGGCCTGACCAAGCTGGACGCCAAATGATGCTCGCGATTAGCGGCTCCCCTTCGGCCAAAGCCGCGGTCCCGGCCGCGGCCCAAACCCCTGCCCATGCAGAAGCGGCGGCGCAGCCCGCCGCGCAGGCCGTCGCACCCGGCTCGCGTATCGCCGTCGTGGGCGGCGGCGTGGCGGGCCTGAGCGCGGCGTGGCTGCTGTCAGACCGCTACGACGTCACGCTATACGAAGCCGCGCCCTATGTGGGCGGACACACCAACACCGTCGACGTCACGCTCGATGGCGTCACCCATCCCGTCGACACCGGCTTTCTGGTCCATAACGACCTGACCTATCCCCATCTGGTCAGCCTGTTCAAGCACCTGAACATACCCGTACACGCGAGCGACATGACGTTCAGCGTGTCGCTCAGCCAGCCCGATCTGGAGTGGGCGGGCGCCAGCCTGGGCACCGTGTTCGCACAGCGCCGCAATCTGCTCCGGCCCGCTTTCCTGGGCATGCTGCGCGACATCCTTCGCTTCAATCGCCACGCGACCGCGTATCTGGCGCGTTGCGGTCCGCACGCCACGCTGGGCGACCTGCTGAACAACGAAGGCTACGGCCAGGCCATGCGCGACTGGTATCTGTTGCCGATGGCGGGCGCCATCTGGTCCACGCCGCCCAGCATGGTGTTGCAGCAGCCCGCGCGCACCTTCCTGTCGTTCTGCTTGAACCACCGCCTGTTGCAGATCACCGGCCGTCCGCAATGGAAAACGGTCAAGGGCGGCGCGCGCCTGTATGTCGACGCCATGTTGCCGCGCATCGCGCAGGTGCGCGTGGCAAGCCCGGTGCATACCGTCAAGCGTCAGGCCGATGGCGTCGAGGTGCGCAGCGCCGGCCACATCGACCGTTTCGATGCGGTGGTGCTGGCTTGCCACGCGCCTGCCTCGCTGGCCATGCTGGACGCCACGCATGACGAACACGACGTGCTGTCGCGCGTGCGCTATCAGCCCAATGTGGCCGTGCTGCATACCGACACCGCCTTGCTGCCGCGCCGCCGTGCGGTCTGGTCGGCATGGAATTACCAAGGCGGCACGACGGCGGATGCGCCCATGTCCGTCAGCTATCTGCTGAATCAGTTGCAGCCGCTGCCGTTCAAGCAGCCCGTGATCGTCACGCTGAATCCGCAGCAGCAACCCGCCGCCGACTGCGTGCTGGGCCGCTACGAATACGAACACCCCATTCTGGATACCGACGCCATCCTGGCGCAAAGCCGGCTGGCCGATATTCAAGGGCGCAACCGGACGTGGTTTTGCGGCGCGTGGACGGGTTACGGCTTTCACGAAGACGGGCTGGCGTCCGCCATCCGCGTCGCGGCCGATTTCGGCGTGACGCCGCCTTGGGGCACGCCGTCATGACTGCGGCCCCGATCGAGCTGCTGCGCGCGCACGTGATCCACGCGCGCAGCCGGCCCGTTGCGCATCGCTTTACGTATGCCGTCTTCTGCCTGCGCGTGCGTGTGGATCAGATGGCGCAGTTGGACGGGCAGGCCTCGTGGCTGTTCGGCGTCAATCGCCGCCGCCCCGTCACCTTCCACGTTGCCGACCACGGCGACCGCAGCGGCGCAGACCTGATGGCCTGGCTGCGTTCGCGCCTGGCCATCGCGGGGGTGGACATCGACGTGGGCGCGGTGTGGTTGCAGAGCTTTCCGCGTGTGTTCGGCTATGTCTTCAACCCGGTCAGCTTCTGGTATGTGCACGACACGCAGGGCGTCTTGCGCGCGCTGCTTGCCGAGGTCAACAACACCTTCGGCGAACGCCATCAGTACGTGCTGCGCGCTGCGGGCGGCGGCGCCATTCTTGATGGCGAGGTGCTGCATTGCGTGAAGGCGTTTCATGTGTCGCCGTTCTGCCGCGTGGAAGGCGCGTATCGCTTCCGCGTGCAGGAACTGGGCAAGACGCACCGCGTGGCGATCGACTACCACGATGATCCGGCGCTGCCGTCGCCGCTGCTGCATACGGCGATTCAAGGCGTGGCCGCGCCGTTGACTACCGCTGTGCTGCTGCGCGCTTTGCTGGCAATGCCGTTCATGACCTTCGGCGTGGTGGCCCGCATCCATCTTCAAGCCTTGCGGCTGTACTTGCGCAAGGTGCCATTTCAACGCAAGCCCGCTGCCCCGGCAGCGGAAGTGACTTTTACGCGCGAGGGCCAAGATGAACTATGAAGAACTCAGCGCCGAACAGCCGGGGCCGGGCGCAGGTGCAATCGCGTCCGGGCGGCCCGGCTGGGCCGCGCGCAGCCTGATGGCCATGGCGGCGCGGTTGCGCGTCGGCACCTTGGCGATGACGGATCCGTCAGGTGGGCACGCGCTGTATGGCGAACCCGGAGGCGGGCCGCATGCCGAGTTGATCATTCATGATTGGCGCGCGGCGGGCGCCATCATGCGCCAGTCTGATATCGGCTTTGCGGAAAGCCTGCGCCGGGGCTGGGTCGATAGCCCCGACCTGCTCGCCTTGTTCACGCTGGCCTTGCGCAACGAAGCCGCAATGTCCCAGGCGCTTGAAGGCAAGTGGTGGGCATTGCTGGCGCGCCGGCTTGCGCACTTGATTCTGCGCGACAACTCGCGCCAGGGCAGCCGCCGCAATATCCTTGCCCATTACGACCTGGGCAATGACTTCTACCGGCTGTGGCTGGACCCGTCGATGAGCTATTCCGCCGCGCTGTTTGGCGAGGATCGCACCGAGTCGCTGCAAGTCGC